>RECR01000042.1 GCA_007693955.1 Gloeocapsa sp. DLM2.Bin57 | reverse complement strand
TGTTACTATTTCAACCCTTAAAACTTATATACAGAATCAAGATGAAATAAAATAAATAAGGACGCGATTCATCTCACGCTTATTTGAGAAAATAAAGCTTGAGGCTTCTCGCGGTTAAGCTAAATAATAAATATGTTATACTCAACCTTAAGTAGATTTCAAGGAGCAATCTGGGGAAGCTTAAACATAACTCAATCAGACATTCTCAGTGAGTTGATGATTAAGCAAACAAAAAACCTGATCGAGTCAGGAGATTTAAACATAAAGCAAATGGAAGGTTTAGCTAATTTAACAATTAGTCAAATGGCGGTAGCTACTTTACCAGTGCTACTATTTTTTCACGACAGCCCCCAACTCTTGACCAATAAACTAACAGCAATAATTACAAAACTTAATCAAACAACAGAAACTCTTCAAGAATTGTTAACCTGGTCTAAGGCTATATCTTTAGCTTTAACAGAACAACTTGAACCCCAAGACTTGCTTAAACAACTATTACAGGAAAATAGCCAAACCAAATTAACAGAACAATTAGAACAAGTACAAAGCTACTTAGAACAAAATTTATCCTTAAATCAGGTGGTAAATAAATTATCACGTCTCAAACAACCAGAAACAGCGATCGCCTTAGCCATCTACTGTTTTCTCTTTACACCCCAAGACTTTAACCTAGCTATAAATCGAGCTAAACAAAGTAAATATCAACCAGAAATTACTCAAGCCTTAACAGGAGCCTTAACAGGAGTTTATAACGGTTATCATAATATACCCCTACAATTGCGGTTATCCCTTCAACAAAACCACCAACAGCGAATCAGTATCACAATCGCTAGTCAACTCTACGCCTCTTGGTGTGGTATCACCCCAACAGGCTTAGCTAATTGGCAACAAACATCTCAAACTATTGCTCAACCTGGACTAATTCAACCTCGAAAACAGTTAAAAATTATTTCTCAACAACAAACTTGGTAGTATCTGTAGCCAACATTTTCAGAAATAAATACTAAAATAAATAAGTATATCGGTTACGATTAAATCCCAAGGCTGATGGTGTTATAACAAGGCAAAACAATGAATATTTACTCCTTCACTCATCATATAGAACAATGGCTGGAAAAACACTCAGCCAAATTGGGACAACTATCTAAACAATCTCCCTCAAAACCTAAACAACCCTCAAAAACCTCAAAATACCTAGCCAAAGCTAAACCACCCATTATGTTGGTTTTGACTATCGTATCTTTAACTAGCGTTTTAGGTAATCGGTTTTATAATCAACCAACTTTAACTAGAGGAGCGATCGCCCCTAGAACCTATATCGCCCCAAGTTATCTAACTATAGTTGATACACAAGAAACAGAAAGGCTACGCAAACAAGCCAGAGACGGAGCAGTACCGGTTCTGAAAAAAGATCCTTTGATCACAGAACAAATTCTTAGCAATATTCAAGATTATTTAAACCACATAGCCTTATTGAGAGAAACAGTAGGAGAGTTTCCCTATATCAGTGAAACAGAGATCCTCTCTCGTGAAAGTCAACTTTACTTGCGTCAAGCTCAGGAAGCAGAATGGCAGGATATACTTAATCAAATTGGTGAGACTCGCCAACCAGAAGATCTCTCCCTAGCCATTAACTCTGAACTCAATTTACAAAAAGAGCAAGTAATTGCTAAATTGCAATATTACCAGAAAAAAATCAGCTCATCTGAATATCAAGAATTACTAGCAACCATAAAAAAAGCTCGTCGTCAATATGAACGCACTTGGTCAGAATTGACACAAAATCAAAATATACAACTCACAGAAGCTGAAAAAAGGCTGATACTAGATTTAAGCGACGAAGTTTGGCAAACAACAGAAATAATTATCAGAAGGACAACCCGAAGAATCCTTACCCAAGGTATCCCCCAAGGAATACCAGAAGGTCTCATGCAGCAAACAATCAACGTTCATTTAGGTATAGAAGTAGAACAAGCCAACCCGGAATTACTCAGAGATGATATCCCCGAAACAGCAAAAATGCTAGCAAGTACAATCTTGCTGAGATTTCTACAACCCAACCTGATTATAGACAGCGAAGCAACGGCTAAACTAGCTGAAACAGCAGCAGAAGCAATACCAGAACAGCTAATCTATATCAATAAAGATGAAATAATCGTTGCACAAGGTGAAGAAATTAGCTCACAACAATTCTTGAAACTAGACGCCTTGGGGATGATTTACCGAGGAGTTAATAAACAAGGTTTGGGAATTTCTGTGGCGATCGCCACCACAGCAACAACTATTCTTTGGTTAAGTCAAAGCAAAAGCCCAACCAAATTGCGCAGTCGAGATCAAATTTTACTGTGTTTATTAACCGTTAGTTCACCCTTAATGGCGATCTTTCAAGTTCCCTACACTAGCTTACCTGCAGTGGGGTTATTAACGAGTAGCTTTTATGGACCAACAGTAGGGATAACACAAGTAGGAGTCTCCACAATCTTAACCATCTTGGCTGATGAAATTTCCGAAGGAGAAGACTGGGAACCCCTAGCAGTAGGCGCAATAGGAGGAATTATCGCCGCTTCTATAGCAGGAAGATTACGCGATCGCGATCAACTAGCCCAACTAGGTGTAGGAGTCGGTTTAAGTCAATGGGCAGTGTATTTTATTATTCGCTTAATTTTTACTTCCAGCCCCGTAGCTATTTGGTCAACAGCCCTACAACAAGGAATCTATTATGGACTCTTACCAGGTCTAGGTTGGAGCGTTTTTGCTATAGGTATTAGTCCCTATTTAGAGCGTCTGTTTGGCTTACTTACCCCTAGTCGTCTATCCGAATTGTCTAACATTAACCAACCCCTACTCAAAAAACTCGCCGAAGAAGCCCCAGGAACTTGGCAACATACCCTCTTCGTTGCTTCCTTAGCAGAAGGTGCAGCCCGAAAATTAAACTGCAATGTAGAATTAATTCGGGCAGGCACTCTCTATCATGATATTGGTAAGTTACACGATCCCCTCGGTTTCATCGAAAACCAAATGGGTGGACCTAATAAACATGATACCATCAACGATCCCTGGGCAAGTGCAGCTATTATCAAAAAACACGTTACTCAGGGTATAATAATGGCGCGTCGTCATGAGTTGCCCAAAGCCATTTCTGATTTTATTCCCCAACACCAAGGAACAATGTTAATCGCCTATTTTTACTTCCAAGCTAAACAAATAGCCGAAGCAAATGGCGAACCAGAAGTGTCTGAGTACGACTTTCGCTATGATGGACCAATCCCTCAAAGCAGAGAAGCGGGTATCATGATGTTAGCAGATAGCTGTGAAGCAGCTTTACGCTCCCTAGAAAATGCTAATAGAGATAAAGCCTTGATTATGATTAGTAAAATTTTAAAAGCACGTTGGCAAGATAATCAATTAGTAGATAGTGGTCTCAAATATGACGAGTTGGCAATCATTGCCTCTGTTTTTGTTGATGTTTGGGAACAATCTAAACACAGAAGGATTGCTTACCCTAAAGCAGCCCTAGAATCACCCAACAAATAATTACCAAAATGGATAGTCAAAAACTAGAACAAGAGTTAACAGAAATTAAAGCTAAAATCTGGACTCTAGCTCAAGAATATAAACAAGATAATTTATCTATATTACAGTTACTCAGGACTTTAGAAAATACACATAGGGAAATACGTGACCAGGTATTTGAATCATCTTTACCTAATACTAGAAATACTTTATATAACCTGATTAGAGATATGGAAGAAACGGGAGGATGGCCCTATATAGAAAGAATGAAACTAAAAGACTTATTGCTAAAATTACAATTCAAACAAACTGAATCAGATACTTTAGAAAATGAACTTGACTATAAATCCGATTAAATTTGGTACGGATGGTTGGAGAGGTATAATCGCTCTTGATTTTACCTTTGAACGCGTAGCTACCCTCGCACCTATAGCAGCTAAAGTATTAGCTACAGAAACCCCTAACTCTTCTCTGATTATTATTGGTTACGATCGCCGTTTCTTAGCTCAACAATTCGCCGAAATAGCCGCAGAGGCAGTGCAAGAGGCAGGCTTTGATGTCCTATTAGCTAATGACTACGCCCCTACACCCGCTTTTAGTTGGGCAGCTCAACAATTTAACGCACTAGGCGCACTAGTTTTAACCGCTAGTCATAATCCAGCTCAATACCTGGGATTAAAGGTAAAAGGGGCTTTTGGAGGATCTGTCTCCCCCAAGGTAACCCAGAAAATAGAAGCTTTATTAACTCAACCATCAACCCCAAGCACAACTAAAGGAACTAGAGAATTATTCGACCCCTGGTACGGTTATTGTCAAGCTCTACGCCCCAAAGTTAACCTAGAATTGATTCAAAATGCCCTCAAAAATGGTAAAATGACTGTCTATGCAGATGTCATGCACGGTGCTGCAGCTACAGGGTTAACTAGATTACTACCAGAAGTAACCGAACTGAACACCACGACAGACGCTTATTTTGGGGGATTTTCCCCCGAGCCTTTACCCCATAACCTAACTACTCTGCTAGAAACTATTAAAGCAGAAAGTCTAAAAAATACGGGAATACTCACAGGTTTGGCTTTTGATGGAGATAGCGATCGCATCGCTGCTGTAGATGGTCAAGGTAATTTCCTCAGTTCCCAAGTACTTATACCTATTCTAATCCACCACCTAGCTAAAACTCGCGGTTGGAGTGGAGAAGTGGTTAAAACCATCAGTGGCTCTGATTTGATCCCTCTGTTAACTAAATCCTACAATCTACCTCTTTTTGAGACACCTGTCGGTTATAAGTATATCGCTGAGCGCATGCTTACTAGTCAAGTTTTGATTGGGGGAGAAGAATCAGGAGGAATTGGCTATGGCAATCATATACCAGAACGAGATGCTCTCTTATCTGCTCTCTATGTTCTCGAAGCGATCGCTACCTCAGAATTGGACTTAGGCGACTATTACCGTAAACTACAAGCAGAGGTTGATTTCTACTCTAGTTATGATCGTATTGATTTAACCCTTAAAAATATGGAAGCTAGAGAAAAAGTACTAGCAACCCTAACTAATCAACCACCCACAATTATCGCAGACCAAAAAGTAATCGATTGTCTCAGCATCGATGGCTATAAATTACGTCTAGAAGATGGTAGTTGGTTATTAATTCGTTTTAGTGGGACTGAACCCCTATTAAGATTATACTGTGAAGCTAAAGACCAAATTAGGGTACAAGCAATTCTTACTTGGGCCAAAAATTGGGCTACTTCTCTAGTCTAGGGAACTCCGAAATAGGGAATAGGCACTCATGCAATAGTTGGTATAGTATATAGGCATAATTACTCCTTTTTTTTAACCTATAGTCAATCTATGATCATTGTGCAGATATGCACTAACCTGTCTAAATGTTCCTGTTTATGTGTCGCCATTACTGAAAAACGGATACGACTAGTAGGTACAGTAGGAGGACGAATAGCAGGGGCTAAAATTCCTGCTTCCCTAAGTTTAGCAGCTATTTGTAAAGCTTGTTGAGGATTGGAACAAGGTAAACAAATAATCGGGGATTGAGTTGGTAAGCAATTAAGAGAATGTTTGGTTAGTTGATTGTTAAGATAAGTCACATTTTGCCATAAACTCTCTCTGATGCCTGGTTCTGTGGTAATAATTTCTATAGCAGCTAAAGCTGCAGCTGTATCCCCTGGAGATAAACCAGTGGTATAAATCCAGGTAGCTGCACGATTGCGTAAAAAATCGATTAGGATGGAACTACCCGCGACATAACCACCTAAACTCCCTAAAGCTTTACTAAGTGTCCCTACTTGTATAATTTCTTTACCCCTACAGTTAAAATATTCTACACAACCTGCACCTGTTTTACCTATTACTCCTGTCGCGTGAGCTTCATCTACTAATAACATAGCGTCGTAAGTTTCAGCTAGATTAACCAACTGAGGTAGTTGACATAAATCACCATCCATACTGAAGACGGTATCAGTGATGATTAAACAACGACGATGTTTATGTCTTTCTTGATACAGATATTGGGCTAACTCCAGAATATTATTATGGCTATAGTTATAAACTTTAGCTCGACTAAGTTTAGCACCTTGTTTAAGACTAGAGTGGTTATACTCATCAGCTACAATTAAGTCTTTTTCCCCAACTATAGCGGTAATTACCCCTAAGTTAGCTAGATAACCCGAACTAAAAACGAGTGCGTCTTCTGTACCTTTTAAGCTAGCTAGTTTTGCTTCTAACTGTTGGTGGATAATTCGATGTCCTGTTAGTAAACGTGAACCAGTACTACCAGTGCCATACTTTTTGGTCGCTTCAACAGCAGCAGTAATTAAGCGATCGCTTCCGGCTAAACCTAAATAATTATTACTGGCAAAATTGATTAACTCAGCATCTCCACAACTAACTATTGTACCTGCTTTCCCTTCATAAGCAGTGACAGAACGATACCAATTAGCTTTATGAATAGTTGTTAGGGATTTTGCTAACCAATCATAACCTCGATTAGTCATGAGGCAGTTTGACTTTTAAGATAACTTAATAACCAATTAGCCATAGTCGCCCGACGAGTTTGTCTAGGTCCAAATTCACCTACTTTATACCCTTTGAAGCCTAATTCTTCCTTAAGAAGTTGCTTATTTTCAGCAGGGATAGAACGAGTTAATTTAACTACAGGAGGACGATTAGCGATAAAATCAGGAGGTTCGGGATATTCTTGACGCCAATGTTCGGGAACTAAACTATTATTCCAAGTATCAGTATCGGGTTGATAACGATAACCTAGATAATACCAAACCAAACGATTAACCGTCAAATCATCAATCTCTTCTGAAAGTATATTTAAAATAGTCTCTTGGTTAAGAGGTGGTAACTCAAACATGAACAGATGAAACCTTCTCAACAGAAAGTTATTATTATACTAGGTTGTGGTGTCTTAGCGGTTTCTACCTCAGCTATTTTTATTCGTTTAGCTTTAGTTGCAGCTACGACAACAGGAGTAGGATTTAGTTTATTTCTAGCCGCTACTCGTCTTAATTTAGCAGCCTTACTCCTGATACCTACTTATTCTACCTGGAATCGCAGTGAGTTAACTAGAAAAGGGATATATTATGCAGCTTTAGCGGGATTATGTTTAGCTTTACATTTTGCTTTTTGGATAACTTCTTTATCCTTTACCTCGATCGCAGCTTCAACTACCCTAGTTACCACTAATCCCCTTTGGATAGCGATCATTAGTTGGTTATGTTATCAAGAAAAACCTAATCAAAAAACCAGTTTAGGGATAGTTTTAGCGATCGCGGGTGGAATCATGATCAGTTTGAGTAACCCCGAATCTAACCCTGAGATTATCCCCAAACCCTGGTTAGGTAACTTACTAGCTTTACTAGGTTCTTTTATGGCTAGTTTATACTTATTATCAGGTAGAATAGCTCAAACTCAAGGATTAACTACTCAAGCTTATATCGCGATCGCCTATAGTACAGCAGCCTTAATTCTCTTACCCTTACCCTTACTATGGGGAGAAAGTTACTTTAATCACCCGCAAATTATTTACTTATATAGCTTACTGATGGCTATTTTTCCCCAATTAATCGGACATACTAGCTTTAATTGGGCGATGAGACATTTTTCTGCTACTCTAGTCTCTCTAGTTATTTTACTAGAACCAGTGGGTTCAACTATTTTAGGTTTAATTTTTTTAGGAGAAACACCCGCGAACTTGGTAATATTAGGAGGGCTAATCATTTTATCAGGAGTAGCTTTAGCTATCATACACTAGGAAAACAAGCTAATGGGATATATTATTAGTACAGTTAATATGAAAGGTGGTGTAGGTAAAACCACTCTCACCGTTAATTTAGCTACCTGTTTAGCTAAAAACCATCAAAAGAAAGTATTAGTAGTAGATCTCGACGCTCAGATTAGTGCTACCCTGAGTTTAATCTCTCCTCAAGAATTCGCCCAAATTAGAAAAAAACGGCGTACTCTTAGTTATCTAATTGAAAAAGCCATAAGTTCCAAAAACAGGAGTAATCTAACTATACATGATTTGATTTGTCCCAATATCTGTGATTTACCAGGATTAGCCTTATTACCAGGAGATTTAGAACTCTACGACGAATATCTAGTATCTCAAACGCTACACGAATCAGCAATATCTCAAAATCAAGAAGATTTTGCCCAAGTTTGGAATAAATTTGAAAGATTGCTAATTAGTAACCTGTTAACACCCCTTCAGCAAAAATATGATTTTATCTTACTCGATTGTGCACCAGGATATAATCTACTTACCCGTAGCGGTATTGCGTCTAGTAACTTTTATATATTACCTGCTCGTCCCGAACCCTTATCATTAGTAGGTATTCAACTACTAGAAAGAAGAATTCTCAAGTTAAAAGAAAATCATCAAAATACAAATCCTGTTAATCTCGATTTATTGGGAATAGTGTTTATTCTCTCAGGTGGTCCTCTCTCAGGAAGATACTATAATCAGGTTATGAGAAGAGTTAAAACCGATTTTAGCCCAGAACAAATTTTTGAAAACTCTATACCCATGGATGTCAACGTAGCTAAAGCTGTGGATTGTTTTACCCCAGCAGTAGTTGCCACACCTAACACTACAGGTTCTAAAGCTTTTACTAGGTTAACCGAAGAGTTTTTAGTTAAGATAAGTAAACATAATTTAAAACTTTAGTAAATTGCCCACCAAAAAAAATTTTATGGAATAATATAATAAGTATAGAAAAATTTAATCTACTCGCAACAAGTCTTAGGGAGGTGCTGAAATCTTAGTTAAGCGTCCATTCCTAGTGGTTTATTGTTGTTCTTTGAGATCAAGGTTAAACTGTTCAGGGATAAAGAAATCCCTGCTAAGCTTAAGAGAAGAGTGAAAACAGTTACGAATTTTCTAGTAATTTCGGTAATTATAAAAAAATACTGTTTTACTGGCTATAATTTGAACTGAGATGTTAATCTAAATCAAACGTTTTCACAACACCATTTAACTAAGAGTAGTTGACCTTGGGAGATGCTCTAATTTACTGGTAATGCTTATAGTGAGAAATTATTCTGACTAGAGCTGGTGAAGGAACAAAATATTTGACCTTTTCGTCAAATAACTGTGTGGTGGCTTAGTTGTCCGTTATAACTGAGTCTGCTGTTTCTGATTGAGTATCTACAGAGAAGCAAGACTTGTGTGAGTTGAAGTATAACGTTGTGGCATAAAATGAGGAAAAATCAATGACAGGAGTATGTGGGTTAAAAATCAAGGAAACAAAAGTACAGTTACGAGATATTTTGTCTAAACAAAAAAATGCTCCTGATTATAAAAAGATACAAGCTTTATATTTAATGAAAACAGGTCAGGTAACTACGGTTATCGAAGTATCTGAGTTATTAGGAGTCCATAGAGTAACTGTACAAAAATGGTTTAAAAAATATCGGGATCAGGGAATTGATGGGTTATTAACTAGCAAAAAAAGTACAGGAAGACCTTCGGTTGTTTCAGCATCTACCCTCTCAGACTTAAAAGAAAAATTAACTAGTAGTAACTCCTTTAAGTCTTATGAAGATGTTTACAAGTGGTTACAAAAAAATCACGGTGTGGATGTAAATTACAAAACTATCTACGGTTTACTCAGATATAAACTCAACGTTAATTTAGAGTCTATTGACAGCGATCGCCGTATCGTTTAGTATGGAACATCATCATTAGCAATTCATCCAAAGATATTCCCACAGCTTTTGCCATCGTGGGAATAACGCTTTTAGGGGCAAAAGAACAATACAAACCAGCTTCTAGAAACCAAGGTTGACCTTGGGGATCAACCCGAAAATCAAAGAGACTATAATAACTACAACCCAAAGCTTGATGACACTTTTTAGCTACAGCTTGTACAGATGGGGTAATTAAATCAGTAGAATCTACGATCCAAGATTTGAGATTATCTTTAGCAGCATAAACTAAATCACCTGTTGCGGTTTGTTTCAGTTTATCAGCATAACCCCGAATAGGACGATCTTGGGGATTGACTAGATATTCTTCTAAGGGTAAAGCTAGTAATTGATTATCCTTAACAATAACACCACAGCGAACCTCTCGACCGAGTTCGATATATTCCTCTACTAAAACCTCTTCTGAATAGTTAAAAGCGGTTTTTAGGGCAATTTCATACTCAGAAATATTTCTAACTAGGGTTACTCCTAGGGAATTATCAGCATTAGCAGGTTTAATCACTACTGGAGGTTGTAAAGTAGGAACATCTCCTAAGCGTAGTAATTCACCCGAAGGTACTTTTACTCCAGCTGAGGCAACAATTGCTTTAGCTTTAGCTTTATGAGCAGTTATGGCCATTAGTTCAGGAGTATTGCCTATATAGGGTATTCTTAATAAGTCTAGCAGAGAACGATACTGAGTCATACCTGGAAGACAAAACATTTGCGGTAAGACAAAATCGATCTTTAAACTCATCAAATAAGCGATCGCCTCAGCAATAGAAAAAGGAGGAGACTTAGCAATATCTTCTTGACTTAAAGAAGGAGGAAAACGCCATAAGCGATCTGGTGTAACGTAAGCGATGTAAAATTTATAGTTAGGGTTATCAGCAAAAGCAGCTAAAGAGTCTTGAACGTAGAGACGAGATAAACTGGTATAAAAATCACTTTCTGCTGATCCGACTAAATGAAGAATGTGTAAAGCTGACATAATTAATCTCCTCCCCTTTCTACTAATTTACCGATATTAAAATCAATCCTTACCCAACCTTTTAACCTACGCAAATTATCTAATAACAATAAAGTAATTTGCCAATGAGGTACAGTGAAAAAGGGGAGAGGATCGCGAAATTGCCATAAAGCTTCTTTACCTTGGGTTATTTTAGTTAACCAGGTGGTTAAATCCCCAATCGACCTAATTTCTGTGAGACGCCATAATTCATGATATAGCCAATAAGTAGGTTTACTTTCAGGTAGAGGAGAAATGAACTTATCTTGATCATCTCCTAAATAAGCAGAAGCTACATCAGGATGATTATAAAACATGGTAAGAGCAGAATGAGTACGCGGGTTACACTCAATAGGATAGACATCACCATCGGGTGTCTCGATAAAATCAAAAGAAATTTGACCAGTTAAATTTAATTCTCCGACAAACTTACTCACCCAGTCTAAAATAGCTGGTTTTTCCACCTGTTGATAGTTAACTTGAAAAGGAGAAGAAGGAGAACAACAGTGTAATCTAATCTTACCGTTACGTACGGTGCTGTGAGTACAATATTCTTGACCTCTGATAAATTCTTGCATAATCCAGGGATTATCAGCACTGATGGACAGATTTTGCAGATAATCAGCCATGTCTCTACAGGGTAAGCGTCTTTTATCTAGACGAGAAACCGAATCATAACGAATGCTTTTGAGGATATATTGACTACCATCTGTAGCGAAATCAAAGTCTAAGACTTGTTGAGGATTAGTAATTAAAAAGGATTTAGGTGCGGGTAATCCTAGAGATTCGGCTTTTTGACAGAAGGTATATTTATCATCTAGCATCTGGGTAACTTCAGGGGAGAAGTGGATAACTTCACAATGGGGAGATAATAAAGTTCCCGCTAGAGAGTCGTAATAACTAGCTACTGGACTAGAAACGGGTATAAATACGTCTATTTTCTCTGTTTTGACGATATTGAGTAAATTTTGACAATAACCATCAGGATCTTTTTCAGGTGCGGGTATAGTATAAAACTTGCTAACCGCGCTAGAAAAACGATGACCTGACAACCAATATTTATGAGTTTCTACTAAGATAACTTCATGTCCTGCTTGTTGAAAAGAGCGAGATAATTGTAAAGCTTTAGTCATCTTTCCTCCCGTAATCAGGATACGTTTAGGATTAGGGAGAGAAGGGGAAACGGTAAAAGGAGAAGTTAGCCAACTCAAGACTAGGGAGGTTAAGACAATTCCTAAATTAATGGGAAGTGCGATTAACAGTAGGATTAGGGTGAAGATATTCTGCAATAAAGCTATCATGATTTTAGATAAAGGTATCGGGGTGCGTCAACTAAATGTTACGCACCTTTTCGTTAAGATGTTACTTACGTCGAATGATGGTTAAACCATCCCGTAAAGGTAATAAAACCTGTTCAACGCGATCGTCAGCAGCAACAACGCTGTTAAATTGGGCGATCGCCTCTCCATTGGGTGTACGTTGTTCAACGGGTAGATAAGGTTGTCCCTGTAAAAGGGTATTATCTACACAGATAAAGCCACCAGGAGTTAATAAATCCTTAGCCAAGATAAACTTGAAATAATCCACGTATTCTCGCTTATCCGCGTCAATAAAGATAAAATCAAAGCATTCTTGGGCTTGAGCTAGTTTAGCTAAGGTATCTAAAGCTGGTGCAACTTCTACCTTAATCTTATTCCCGTGGGGGGATTGAGCAAAGCAAGCTTGAGCAAATTCAGCTACATAGGAATCTACCTCACAAGCGATGATATAACCATCATCTGGTAAAGCTTCAGCCATAGCGAGAGCAGAATAACCCGTAAACATACCAATTTCTAAGATACGCTTAGCTTGATTCATATAGACAAACAGTTTGAGAGTTTGTCCCTCGATATGTCCTGAGAGCATTTCTTGTTCTAATTGGCGTACAGTTTCTCCATCAGAAAAACGTTTACTCCAATCCTCAGCTGCGGTTTTTTGCGCTAGATTAGCTAAAGCTGTAGATTCTCTAGTAGTACATTCTTCTAAATAGGGGTCTATACCCGCAGCTAATACGTAAGCTTGTTGGATACCAGCTATTACCGAGGGTGTAACCTCAGCTTGTTTAGCCATATCTAAGACTTCCTCAAGCTGTTGTACTAAAATGCCTAAAGGTGTGATTGGTCTAGGTTTCATTTGATTATCTCTCCCTAGGCTAAACCAAGGTCACTGAGATACATTTGTTCACCTTGACCAGCATCGGGTAAAGTGAGGCAATATTCTTTATGTGTATTAACAGCAGCTTGCAAAATACCCGAGGATACCTCTTGAGCGTAATCACAAGAACCAATCCCAGTAGGTAGAGGGGCCCAGAGACCACCTTCTCCCCGTTTACGACGCATATTTTTTTGTCCTGAGAGCATCAGTTCGATATCTTCGAGAATAGGATGATAAACCGCTAAACCAAGGGAACGACACAGGGCTATAATACGATCGCGATCGCTTGTTTCTAACCAACCCATTTCTACTGCTAAACTTGCGCCAAAAGCCATACCGATAGATACAGCGTGACCATGAAGTAATTTAGCTGCGGGTTCAAAACGAGGACTCCAGGTATGACCATAAGCGTGAGGACGATCTTGATAAGTCTCGAACATATTTGTTCCCTCATGCTTCATATAGGAAAATAAAGCACGATAGATAATCTCATCGGCGATCGCTTCTAGTTGTTCATCAGCGTTGACTGTAGCAAAATGAGTCTCTAGTAAGGAAGCTCCATATTTTTCCATCAACTCAAAGAGTATAGGGTCATCGGTAACCGCCATTTTGATAATTTCTGCCATTCCGTTGCGAATATGACCTAGGGGTAAGGTACGGAAGAAATGACGATCTACCAAAGTTAACACGGGAGGATGATAAGCACCAATACTGTTTTTAAACTGTGCTCCGTTGGTACAGGTGCGAGGAGAAGGACCCGCATCAATAGCAGCAACTACAGTTGTTCCTACCATGATATAGGGGGTGCGTCGGTGTTGTAGGGAGCAAGCTAGTCCGGCTACATCGGTAAGTACACCACCACCTACTACTAAGACTGGTTCGTTACGAGAAACGTCACAACCATCTTTACCAAGAAAATGTAGTAATTTGTGAACGGTTTCAGGGGTTTTATCTGATTCCCACGCACGACAGGATAATAACTCTAGGGGTATTTCGTAGGTTTGGAAATAGTTACGTATTTCTGCTCCATAGAGTTCTGTTACGGTTTGATCCACGATCGCTACGCAACGACCACGACGACTGTAGATTTCTGCCAAGGTTAGGTTAGATGGGTCAAAAACTCCTCTAACTAGTTTAACTTCTGCTTCTAGAGTGTAACTGGCTGTAACTTTGAAGGAGCGACCATCACCACTAGCAGCGATCGTACCATCACCTGTGTACCATTCTGAGGTGCGATATTGCTCAGGGTGGTGAAATTGAATAATTTGCTCAGATTTTGGTTGAGGTTGAGCTTGAACCATACTTGTGCTCCTGTGATACTGATTTTATTGGTCACAAGAATACTGTAATAAATTTTTACAAAAATGTAAAGTTTTATTAAAAATCTTAATCTAAGTATAAATACTAAAATGTCAGCAAAGTAACAAAAGGGAGAGGGGGAGATGGGGAATATGATATATAGAAATAATCACACCTAATACCTAATACCTAACTCCTGCTAGATTAATTTATTAAACAATTCTTAACCTAATACTAATCAAAAAAAAATTAGCTCAAAGTAAGCTAACTGGAAATTATTTAGTTACAAAACAAATTAGGACTGATAAACCAAACGATAGTAAGCTTGATATTCTTCTGATAAGAGAGGTTGCCACCAAGAAGGATTATCTAAGTACCATTGTATCGTACTGCGTAAACCATTTTCTAGGGTTTGTTGGGGTTGCCAACCTAATTCTCGTTTAATCTTGCTAGCGTCGATAGCGTAACGGCGATCGTGACCTGGTCTATCTTTAACAAAGGTAATTAACTTAGTTGCAGGGGTTACGGGTAATTCTGGGGCTAACTCATCCATAAGTTGACAGAGTAATTTAACTAAATCGATATTTTTAACCTCGTTATTACCACCAATATTATAGGTTTCCCCTGGTTTACCACTATGAATAACTACGTCTAAAGCGCGACAATGATCTTCTACGTATAACCAGTCACGAATATTTTGACCATCCCCATAAACAGGTAGGGGTTTACCCAAAAGAATATTAATACACATTAGGGGTATCAGTTTCTCTGGGTAATGATATGGTCCATAATTATTGGAACAATTGGTAATGATAGTAGGTAACCCATAGGTATGAAAGTAAGCCCGCGCCAGGTGATCGCTTCCCGCTTTGGAGGCTGAATAAGGACTATTGGGCGCGTAGGGTGTCGTTTCACTAAAAGCGGGGTCATTTGCACTTAAACTCCCGTAAACCTCGTCTGTGGAGACGTGTAAGAAGCGATCGCTCTCTAATTTTCCGCGACTTTCCCAATGTTGACGAAAACTTTCTAAGAGGGTAAAAGTTCCTACTACGTTGGTTTGAATAAAAGCATCAGGACCTAGTATAGAGCGATCAACGTGGGATTCTGCGGCGAAATGAGCTAAAGTATCGATTTCTTCACTAGCTAAGAGGGAACTAACTAAAGGGCGATCGCCGATATTTCCTTCTACAAAGTGAAAATTAGGGTTAGCTTCTAAAGTCTTCAGATTAGCTTTATTTCCCGCGTAGGTAAGTGCATCTAGTACAACTACGCGATCTTCGGGGTATTGTTTACACCAGTGATGGACGAAATTAGAACCAATAAAACCCGCACCACCTGTAATTAATATATTGCGTTTTGTTCTTTCCATGCTGTTTATACTATTTCCACGTGAGAATCATCACCAATCATAAAACGTAGCGCTTTTGGTCTTTGTGGTGCTACTTCTAATTTAGCTCTTTGACCGATTACACTATCGACAATCCTTTGCGCTATTCCCGTAATTTTAGCACCTTCTAGAATCACACTATGTTCTAAATCAGCATCACTTAAAGTAACGTTATTACCGATACTGGTATAAGGACCAATAAAAGAATTTTCGATGTGACAGTTATCACCAATAACCACAGGTCCACGGATGGTACTATTAACTATGTGGGAATTATCCCCAAGGGAGACTCTCCCAATTACTTGACTGTCAGAATCGATTACCCCTGTTTGTACGGATTCTAAACGAGTATCTAGAATAATGCGATTAGCTTCGAGTAAGTCTGTTTTCTTTCCTGTATCTAACCACCAGTTTTGCAATTGACGCGCTTTAACCTTTTTTTTCTGAGTGATTAACATATCAATCGCGTCGGTTATTTCTAATTCTCCTCTAGGTGAAGGTTGAATTAGATCAATTGCTTGATGTATGGTATTAGCAAAAAAATAAATACCCACCAAAGCGAGATTAGAAGGTGGATTTTTCGGTTTTTCTACCAAGCGGATTAAATTACCCTGGGAGTCTAACTCAGCCACACCAAAAGCGCTAGGATTAGATACCGATCGCAATAAGACCAAACTATCTAACTGTTGAGTTTTAAATTCATCGCTAAATACCTGTAACTCATCAGCGATTAAATTATCTCCTAGATACATAATAAAGGGAGAATCCCCTAAAAAAGGACGAGCTGTTTTGACTGCGTGAGCTAATCCTGCGGGTTTATCCTGGAGAATATAGGTGATTTTCGCCCCAAAGCGATCGCCTGATCCTGTTTTTTGTTTAACCTCTTCTCCTGTTTCGGGACTAATAATAATACCTATTTCCGTAATTCCCGTTGCTACTATTGCTTCAATTCCATACCAAAGAATGGGTTTATTCGCTACTGGTACTAATTGTTTTGCACCTGTATAAGTTAGAGGTCTTAATCTTGTTCCTTTGCCACCAGAGAGAATTAGTGCTTTCATAAATTATACTTGGGATAGTTCCAATAACATTTTTCTTAATCCATCGCGCCAATAGGGGGGATAATCCCCTAAAATTCCCTTGAGTTTTTGGTTAGCTAAAACCGAGTAAGGAGGACGTTTAGCGGGTGTGGGGTATTCTGCGGTTGTTATTGGCAGAATACGCTCTGTTTTCCAGGGAAAACCTAATTTTTGGGCTTCTTCGCTAATAGCGATCGTAAAATCATACCAACTAGCTACCCCACTATTGGTGAAATGATACACCCCTGGGGATGGTTTTTGTAAATTATCTAGGCTTAATTTTGTTAAAAGGGCGATCGCCCCTGCGATATCTTTAGTCCAAGAGGGTGAACCTACCTGATCCCATACTATCTTTAACTCTTCTCTTTCTTTCCCTAGACGCAACATGGTTTTAACAAAGTTTTGTTTACCATAGGTACCATAAACCCAAGCGGTTCTCACAATCAAATAATGAGCATTGGTTTGTTGAATTCCTTGTTCTCCTAACAATTTTGATTTACCATAAGCCCCGATTGGGTTAGTTACGTCTTCTTCGGTATAGGGTGTATTTTTTGTGCCATCAAAGACATAATCAGTAGAAACATGAATTAAACTAGCCCCTATTTTTTCGGCTGTTTTTGCCATAATTTGGGGAGCTATTCCATTTACTGCTTCAGCTAAATTTAACTCTGATTCGGCTTTATCTACCGCTGTATAAGCTGCAGCATTAATAATAATTTGGGGTTGAACTTCATTAATTAAGGTTTTAATACCTTCAAAATCAGTTAAGTCTAATTCTGCTCTACTAACTGAGGTTAATTCTCCTAAATTATCTAGTATAGGCAATAATTCTTTACCTAATTGTCCTTGACTTCCTATTAATAATAACTTACTCATGCGAACACCTCAGCTTCTTTAAAACTTTGACCTTTCGCGTCTTTTTCTGAGATAAGTGGTTCACCTGTTATGGGCCAATCAATCTGTAAATCTGCATCATTCCATAATATACTTCTTTCAGATGCTGGAGCATAATAATCAGTAGTTTTATAGAGAACTTCTGCGTATTCAGAAACTACTAGAAAACCATGAGCAAAACCCGCAGGGACCCAAAATTGACGTTTATTTTCTGCACTCAATAAACAACTAACCCATTGACCAAAAGTAGGAGAACTTTTACGAATATCTACCGCTACATCAAAGATACTACCGAGAACAACTCTCACTAATTTTCCTTGGGGTTGTTGTATTTGATAATGTAGTCCTCGTAACACTCCTTGTCGAGAACGAGAGTGATTGTCTTGGACAAAATCAGTAGTTATTCCCGTTGCTTCGGTGAATTTTTGCTGATTAAAACTTTCAAAAAAAAAGCCCCTGTCGTCTCCAAATACTTTAGGTTCAATAATGAGTACATCAGGAATTGTGGTCGGAATTACTTGCATTAATCATCTCCTTACTATAATACCTACTTAAAAAACCAAACATTCTCAGAGGAATCGCCCGAATTTGATCTAGATTAAGATTCCAAAAGTAACCTGAATGAGGAAACTGTTTAATTAGCAAAATTTCAGCCAAGAAATAAAAGCGTCTTGTTTTGCGATATTCTGGGGGATTTTCTTCGATTCTAAGTTGTTCTGGTGTTTCTGGCAAAACGTGACCAATGATTTTACCTGATTCATAGAATTTAGCTTGAATATATAAACCCAATAATCTATCTAAGCACCAAAAGGGAAGATATTTAAGAGGTCCTGCTAAATTAATTAATCCTGCTAATTCTGATATTGTTGGTTGAACTAGGGAATTATCCCAGATTTTCTTGTCAAAGTTTTCTGTATGTCTCCCATGATGATCCTTTCTTCCTCGCCATAATAGACCAAAATCTAGTTTATTATCTATAGGTGCAATGGGCATAGGTGTTAATTGAGAAGCATCAATAGTAATATATTGCCAAGGTGCGTCTAGAGAGGATTGTTCACCAAAAGGGAAGTTTTTCCGACTGAGTCTAAGTACCCAACTTTCAGGAAATGCTCGAAAATAATTGAGAGTGATATCTAGGATATCAGGGGTTATATACTCATCACAGTTAATCGTTAAAATGTATTCCCCCCTAGCGTTAAACAATCCACTGAGACGTTGGATAATCTCACCTCGAATAGGACTAACAATCTGTATCATCCGTTGCTCAGTTATTGATTCTGGTTGATATCCAGGAGGATGAACCAAGATAAACTCTACATCCCCTTTAACTTTGAGTAATTCGGTTAACCAATGTTGAGAAAATCCTTCTCGGGTGGGAGTGACAATAGATAGTTTGGGTTGTCCCATGATTTAGAGATTTATTTTACCAGTAAATACTAGTTCAGCAGGACCTGTCATATAGACTTTTTCAGTTTCTGGTGACCATTCTATCTCTAAAAGTCCTCCTGGAAGTTCCACAGTACAAGTTGATTCAATGCGTCTGGTTAGTACCCCTGCTACTACGGATGCACAAGCTCCAGTACCACAAGCGAGAGTAATTCCTGCACCTCTTTCCCAAACTCTCATTTTGAGATAATTATTATTAATTACTTGTATGAATTCTGTATTGATTCTTTGGGGAAAGACAGGATTATGTTCAAATTGAGGACCTAGGGTTTCTAGGGGGATATTATCTACGTCTTCAACAAAAATAACACAATGAGGATTCCCCATACTTACACATGTCACATCCCAGTTTTGTCCAGCTACCCTTAGTAATTCATTAATAACTTTTTGCTCTGGAGGTACTAAAGTAGTAGGGATTGCACCTGCGAGATATTCAGGTTTACCCATATCTACTCTAACTTGTCCATTAGCTAATAATTCGGGTGTGATCACACCAGCTAGAGTTTGAATACGATAAAAATGTCCTTTTCTGTTTTTTTGAGTCAAATCAGCGATAAACTTAGCTAAACAGCGTATGCCATTTCCGCACATTTCTGGTTCTGAACCATCAGAATTAAAAATACGCATGGTGTAATCAGTATCCTTTTCTCCTGGAAGGGCGAAAATAACACCGTCAGCACCAATCCCCAAATGGCGATCGCATAGTTGAATTGCTTGCTCAGGAGTAATTACAGGGTTGTTTTGATCACGATTATCAACCAAAATAAAATCGTTACCCAATCCCTGATATTTGCTAAACTCTAACATGATTACTTATTTAATTTACTTATGAGCGAATTTGATATAACTTTACCCAGTATACGTCAAGTGCAAACTCTGATCTCAGATAAACAAGAAGTAGAAGTAAAATTAGTCACAGACGATCTACTTGTAGGAACAATTCTCTGGCAAGATCATGATTGTATCTGTTTAGTAGATCAATATGAACAAAAAACCTTAATTTGGCGTCAAGCGCTCGTTTATTTAAAGTTAAAATCCTAGATAAAAAAATGAACTGGTGGCAAAATAGTTTTATTTGCGCTTTAGCAAGCTCAATAGTTTTTAATTTACCCCTAGACGCTTTAACGGTGCGTCTAAGTCCAGAAAAGCCTCAGCAAGGTGATACCATTAGCGTCATTATCGAAACCGAGGTGGATTCACCTGAACTTACCGTTACCCGAGGAGATCAAGACTATCCCGTATTCCCTCTCAATGAGACTTTAGGAACATATCGCGCTTTTTTACCAACTAGTCCTTTAGATAATCCAGGTAGAGTAGTTATCCAAGTCAGCAATGGAGAAGAAGTCAAAAATCTAGCTATTTGGTTAGAAAATAGGGATTTTCCCACTCAAAGTATTTGGTTAACTGGTTCAGCCGCTGAGCCTGCTACAGAAATAGAATTAACCAAGGTTAGGGTATTTAAAGACTTGGTCACTCCAGAAAAGTTTTGGAATGGTCCATTTTTACGCCCAAGTCCAGCTAGAGTTTCAGCCTTATTTGGTGTACAACGTTATATTAATGGTAAGTTTGCTCAAGGGTATTATCATAGGGGGGTAGATTACGCAGGTGCTATAGGCTCTCCTGTTTTTGCTCCGGCTGCGGGAAAAGTTGCTCTCATCGGTAGAGAATCAGAAGGTTTCCGTATCCACGGGAATACGATCGGTATTGATCATGGTCAAGGCGTTTTGAGTATTTTTCTCCATTTAGAACAAATTCACGTCCAAGAGGGGGATTTCATCGAAGCAGGACAGCAAATTGGTACAGTAGGAAATACGGGAGCTTCTACAGGTCCTCACTTACATTGGGGATTGTATGTGAATGGAATTTCCGTAGATCCCGTTCCTTGGCGTTATGGGGGGGTTGAGTAAATGAATATACGTGATATTGTAGATCAGGCTTTTAAAAATGGTTATCTGACTCCGAGTATGGAAGCAGAAGTTGGTAAAATCTGTGAAGTTGCTACAGAGTTATCAGCTGAAGAATATATCGCTTTAGACAAATTAATGGGAGCATTATTAACAGGAGACATTGTGGCGATGCCTCGTAAACACTTTATCAATGTGATGGAAGAACTTATACTGAGTGAAGCTTTGACGAGAATTGCTCAAATAGAAGCTACTAGCGATTGTACGATAGAAGTAGGCGATATTGCAGCTTATGCTTTAAACCGCCTACCTCCTCTATACGCTACTACTGAAGAAGGAGCAAATTATCAACGAGAAAGGGCTAGATCCGAATTAAATCAGCTAATTACTCAACAGGTTGATGAGGCGATTAAACGCTATCTCAATCAACCTGATTTTTATCCCGAAAGAACCGTAATTCAAGGCTCAATAGGTCCTAATCGCACTATAGTACAACAAGTTAGTAATCTGCTTGAGTCTTACGCTCCTGATTTTGAAAGCGATTAAAGTTTTCCCGTAGGAGAAAGGACGAAATCAGATACCCGAGCAGCTTTTAACATATGATAAGTAATCAGTAATTGTGTTAAAGCTAAAGGATAACTGGCTAGAGTTTCTCCTGTAGTACCTATTACCGCTCCAATATCTTGGTTACCTTCAAGACTACAAAATTGACCTAGATAGGGTATCTCGTTACAGAGAACTCTTTCCAACTCTTTAACTTGTTCGGAGGTTGCGTGACAATCTACTTCTAAAACATCTACTGGTTTACCCATATCTCGATCTAATTCTAAACGAATCGCTTCGCTAAGGTGGGATTCACCAGGAGTGAGTAAATGAGTAAAGTCAGGGTGTGGAATAGTTGGACGTAAGATTAATCTGACGTTTAAGAGTAAATCTTCTAATTTTTCGGGATGGGGTGGATAAAAACTAACTACCACGTCAGCCCATTGACGCTGAGGACGAATAAAGGCTTCTGAATCGTTTTCTCTTTTGCTCAGTTGTTCTAATACTTCTGCTTCGCTATAACCTCTTTTAGCTGTGTCTCTTTTGACTTTCCACAAACTCCGCAAGGATTCGGGAGGGGCTAAATATACTTTGACGTCATAACTATCTCGCATCGCGCGAGTCGAGTAACCTAGTAACCCTTCGACAATGATAAACTGTCTCGGTTCGATGTATTCGGGGGGGTCAAATTCTCCTGTATGGTGATTATAAATCGGTTTGAGGATTGCTTGTCCTGTACGTAGTAAGTTAAGGTGTTGTTGAATAATGTCTAGATAGTTACAGTCTGGATGTAGCGCTGAAATCCCTAATTCTGCTCTTTGAGTGCGATCGTAACGATGATAGTCATCAGTACAGATGATTGTTACTTTCTCTTCTCCTAGTATTTTGGCTATTCCTTTGGTTAAGGTGGTTTTACCCGCGGCGCTGTCTCCTACTATCCCGAGAATAATTGGACGATGACTCATAATTTCTGTAGCTTTTTTAGTTAAAATGTCATTTTACCAGTAAATCATCCAACGAATACGGACATTTATTAGGAAAGTTAACCATTCCTTGGGTTTTCTGATCACAGTATCTGACAGCGTCTGCATAAATTTCGGGTAAACATTCTTGAAGATGATTAACCAGATTAGTAGTTAAATATCGTTTGAGCTGGTTTTGAAAATTGACTATTTCTGATGACCAATGGGCTTGATTATACTCTCTTTCTTCTTGCCAATATTCTAGTAATAATAAATGTCTAATAAGCTGTTCTAATAGGCTTTCTACTCTCCGTTTTTTCTCGTTGCCCAAGTCTTCTAATTCCTCAATCAAGTTATCTAAATCTAAAGCTTCAAACTGCTTATTTTTGAGTAGTTGAATTGTCGCTTCTAACCAGAGTGAGTCATCAGTTTCATAAAGAGTTTTTAAGTCTGTACTAATTTTCATCATCTGCTAAGATAATTCTATCTCTACCTTGTTTTTTACTTGTAAATAAAGCATTATCGGCTTTTTCTAAAAATAGATTATAATCTTCATTTACTTGGGGGATACAACTAGCTACACCAAAACTGAGAGTAACGTATTGACTAACTAAAGATTTTTCGTGAGGGATTTTACATTGACGTAAACGAGAACGTATTTGTCCTGCTATATATATCGCTCCACTATATTTAGTATTAGGTAAGACGATAACAAATTCTTCTCCCCCATAACGACAAACTGCGTCAGTAGGTCTTTGACAACTTAAGGCTAGACATTGAGCAACTTTTTGTAAACAATAGTCCCCTGCTTGATGACCATAGTTATCATTATATTGTTTAAAATAGTCAACGTCACACATAATTAATGATATTGGTTGTTTTTCCCTAATTGCCCTTTTCCATTCTTTGATCATTACTTCATCAAAATAACGTCGATTATATAATTGAGTTAGGTCGTCTTTAAATACTAATTCTTGCAATTCTTCGTTAGCTATCTCTAATTCTCGATACAGTTCATTTTGAGTTAGAGCAATACTCAGATGAAGAGATACGTCTTCTAATAATTCTACTTCCCAAGCTTCCCAAAGTCTTGATTCTGGAAAATTATCAGCTACTAAAATTCCCCACAG
Source organism: Gloeocapsa sp. DLM2.Bin57 (assembly GCA_007693955.1). Taxonomy (NCBI): domain Bacteria; kingdom Bacillati; phylum Cyanobacteriota; class Cyanophyceae; order Chroococcidiopsidales; family Chroococcidiopsidaceae; genus Gloeocapsa; species Gloeocapsa sp. DLM2.Bin57. Next base: position 11,504 of record RECR01000042.1, on the reverse strand, counting down.
TTCTTTTTCTTTGCTAATTGGAATAATTAAATGATTAACTAGTTTATTGGTTTGTTGTCGAATAATTGAGTTATGAGGGAGAAATTTACCTTGACGATAAGAATCTAGGTATTGAGAGATAAATTGACTAGGGATTAAGTCTTGGTTATCAAGAGTACAATAATTAGTTTCTACAGACTCAGCGATCGCCCTTCCGCTCCAATCAGCTTTAAATCTATAGATAATTACCCTCTTGACTAGAAAAAAATCTCTTAACTCTGCGACTGCCTTATGTAGTATTTCGTCCAGAGAGCGAGATTGATGAATTTGTTTAGTTATTTCCCTGACTAAACGTTCTCCAAGAATTTTTTGTTCTAGGATTCTTAACTGTTTTTGATAATTAGCTAATTGACTAATTAGTTCTATAGTATCAGTATCTTCTTCTTGTTGAAGCATTTTCAGGCTGACTGTTAACTAAGAATATTTTAGTTATAGAAATTATAACACGATCGCACTGCGTACTAGGATAACCGTAGTGGTGAGATTAAGAGCGATCGTCTCTATCACATTACCATAAATAGCTTGTTGTAGCAATCCTTCACAACTAGCACCAAGCATAACTACTTGAGGTTGTTTATTAGCAGCTAAATCCAGAATTCCCTCAGATACAGATTGAGAACAAATAGGAACATTAACAGCGGTTAACCCCGATTGCTCATTAATCATTTTTGTTGCTTTGTCTAGAGAAACCAAATCAGGCTCAGTACTAGAAAACACTTGAGAGAGTAGAATGGTTGGGGTAGCATTTGCCGAATATAAAGATGTTAAACTAGGTAACAATTCTAAAGCTCTAGTAACGTTAGGACCACCGGAATAGGGAATTAACCAATTACCTAGTGTTTTAAAATCATAGGGATAAGCGAACAAATCTTGTCCCAATTTAACCATAATCAGATCACAACTAACTTGGCGAATCAAGACATCGGTTAATTCTCCTAAAAAAGTACCTCCTAGGGAAGTACTCCCCTTCCAACCTACTAACATTAAGCTAATATTACCTTCAGCGATTACCTCTAACATCGCTTCAGCTATATTAGTAGCGATACAGACGCGAGTATGCACAGTTACTTTATTTTTACGTCCCCATTTTTCCGCTTTTTGCATCAAAGCGCGACTCTGTAGGGTATTTACCTGAGTTTGTTGAGGAGAATTGCTTTTAGGAATTTTAATAATTTCGATACATTCAATTTCGTAATCGTAATAAGTAGCGATCGCTCCTGCTATCTTAAACAAAAAAGGAGCGGTTTGAGGATTAGCCAAAGATAATAAAATACGTCCTTTTCCGGTTTGGGGGTTACGAGTTTGATAGATAGTATAGGAATTCTTTTGGCGATTTACTAAGGGTGCTTTACCACTAATCCATTTTGCTTCAGCGTTGATAATATCACTGCGAGTAATAATCCCGAGCAATTTACCCTCATCTACTACGGGTAAGCGAGAGAATTTATATTTATTCAGTAGGTACAATACATCACCGAGAGGGGTATCTGAAGTTACTGTAATAACAGGAGAAGTCATTATTTCAGACAATAAGGTATCCCCATGAGTATTAACTAAACGATTTAAATCACCTTGAGTAAATATCCCGACTATTTTATCTTTTGCTACAACGGGAAAACCGCGGTGATGAGAGCGAGACATAATTTCAGCCGCTGCTGAGACGGTTAAATCGGTACTGAGAGCCTCTACTTTTGATTGCATAATACTACCTGCGGTTAATCCTTTGAGAAAATAGGGTTCATTATTTTCCTCTGCTACAGGAATACCCATTGATTCGAGTAAATGACTATAGACAGAGCCTTTTGAGACAACTTCAGCAGAAAAATAAGCAATAGCACAAGTAATCATTAAAGGTAGAACTAAATGATAATCTTTTGTGGTTTCAAAGATAATAATTGTTGCTGTCACAGGAACTCGTACTACTCCTGTAAAGAAAGCACCCATACCCACTAGAGCATCAACATACTGACTACCTACACCAAACAAGCCAACTTTAATTGTACCCAATATATCTCCTAAAGCTGCTCCCATCACTAAAGCTGGTGCGAACAAACCTCCTGGAGCTCCCGAACTTGCGCCAATAGCACTAAGGAAAAAATAAGCTAAAAAGGTGATCCCATTTAAATATATATCACCTCCCTCTGTAGTCATGAAGGATTGTAATAGTCCTTGTTTGTCATAAAAAGAACTAGGTAAAAAAGCCACAACTAACCCAGAAAACATCCCAGCTAAAGCCATACGCCAAGTTCTCGATAATCTTGAACGTTTATTAAAAGCTACAAGGGTGTAAAAAAACCGATTAAATAACCCTCCTAACACTCCTGATAATAAACCCAAGATAATATAAGAGCTAATCTCTAAACTGGTGAGAATGTTGGAATCATCTATAACAGTTGTGACGCTAATTTGCCCACCACCACCAATAGCTTGAGAAACGATCGCTCCCACAAACGAGGCTAAAATAGCCGTTTCTAGAGTGATATTAGAAGCTTCTCGCATCAATTCCTCAATCACAAACAATACCCCCGCAATCGGAGTATTAAAACCTGCGGCTAATCCTGCTGCTGCTCCTGCTACAATCAGTTGACGACGGTGTTCAGGTGTACTTGGTAACCAATCACTCCATTGTGCAGCTAAAGACGCGCCAATTTGTACTGTAGGTGCTCTTCTTCCTAAGACTAGGGAGGAACTTAAGACTAAAATTGTACTAAGACTTTTAATTACAGCTACTCTGAGGGATAACATTTTCGGAAATCCTGATAAAGCTGCTTTAACCTGGGGAATACCACCCCCTGCTGCTTCAGGTGAGATATTATCAATTAACCAACCAGCGCTTAAACCAGAGAGTAACCCGATTATTGGTAATACCCAAATTGCCCCCCACAATTCTACAGCTTGCAGACGATATCCTCCTAACCAACCAATACCATCTTTGAGTAATAAAGCAGCAAAAGCTGATAATACCCCAATTAAACAAGCTTCCAGTAAATTATAAGCATTACGGATAGATCCACGGAATGTAGTGCGAAAGAGAAAAGTTTTGGTCAGATTTTTTTTGAGGTTAGCAAAATTCATGGGCTTTTAATCTTTGGGTATATTGCCAAGTTTTTCTAACGTCTTTATTTTAGTATTTAATTCGTTTTTATATTTCTGATTCTCTTTTTTAAAAAATTCTTCTTTTTTGGCTACACATTCTGCGTATCTTTTCCCGAACAACTGAATTAGTGGTTCAAGTTTGGTATTTTGACAAGTATTATTAACAATTAAATTGATAAAGTCTTGCTCTGTTAAATCTGTTAACCCCATTAAAGGTAAGTGTAATTAACTGTTCAAATATTGGCTATAATCTAACCCCAAGAAAACACCCTTACGATAATTTACCAGTTCTGAACCAGTAAAAGTTTCTCTAAATAAAAGTTGAAAAATACGTAAAATTTTTTCTGTTTTAATTTTAGATGGTTGATTAATTTCTCTGATTTCCTGTTGGGAAGTGTGATCGATAGGAATAATAGCACCTAAAACCGTTCTACCTAAAACCTAACCCCTCCCTCCGAACTCTATTCTGAGATAATTGATAAGTTTAAGTTATCAGCAACGAGATCGGCGATCGCGTCTAACACTTGTTCTCTTTGTTCTTGATAGTTAGGGATACCATTGGGTAAAGCTGGTAAACCGCGTTTTTGACGTAACAGATTTAACCAAGACCGACGCCAACAGCTATTATCGAATAAACCGTGTAGATAACATCCCCAAATAGTTTGTTCTTGGTTAACTATGCCTAGATTAGCATCGTCAAAAATAAACTGTTCTGAGTTAGACTTTTCTGGGATAATTTCTGTATGTCCCTGGTGAATCTCAAATCCATCGATAGGTAAACATTTTTCAGGATAAACAGAACAAGCTTGTCTTTGACGGACTATTTTTTGGTTAGTGATGGTAGTAGTTATAGGTAACAGATTTAAACCTGGATAGGAAGTTACTTCTCCTTCTAACCTTTGGGGATCTTTAATTTGAACACCTAACATCTGAAAACCACCACATATACCTAGGATTGTACCTCCTTGGGCTGCGTAGTTTTTTAATTGCTTTGACATACCCGTTTTTTCTAACATCATCAAATCAGAGATGGTAGTTTTTGATCCAGGAAGAATCACCGCGTCAGGATTTCCTAGCTGTTCATCGGGGTTAATATATTCTAGGGATACGGTTTTTTCTGATTCTAAAGCGTCAAAATCGGTGAAATTAGAGATACGAGGAAGTTTAATAACTTTGATAGTGGTTGCGTAGTTGCCTTTTCTACTTTTTCTATCTAATAAGTCTAGAGAATCTTCTGGGGGTAAAAGTTCTTCTGTCCAAGGAATCACCCCTAATACGGGAATTTTAGTATATTCTTCTAACCACTTTATACCCGATTCTAACAAAGAGAGAGAGCCTCTAAATTTATTAATCACGATTCCTTTAATCAGCGATCGCTCACTTGGTTCTAATAGTGCTAAAGTGCCTACTACGTGAGCAAATGCTCCCCCTCTATCTATATCTACTACTAAGATGGTTTTAGCTTGGAGATATGTAGCGACGCGCATATTAGTTAAATCTCGGTGTTTGAGGTTAATTTCTGCTGGACTTCCTGCACCTTCACAGATAATTAAATCATAATCATCAGCGAGAAGCTCGATTGACTCGGTGATTGCTTCCCAACCCCTATCAAAGTATTGTTGATAATATTCCGACGCGGTGGTTATCCCTGCGACTTTGCCCTTCATAATCACTTGAGAAGTCATGTTACCTTGGGGTTTAAGTAGGATAGGATTCATTTCCACCCTAGGTGTAGTCTTAGCCGCCCATGCTTGTACTGCTTGAGCGTGTCCCATTTCGCCACCTGTTGCGGTAACATAAGCATTAAGAGCCATATTTTGTCCTTTAAAAGGGGTGACTCTCAATCCTTGACGCGCAAATATTCGACATAAAGCGCTAGTCAGAAAGGATTTACCCGCGTGGGAGGTTGTCCCCACTACCATTATTGCTTTCATGTTTAAATTATTGTTAACCAACGAGATAAGAGGTTTAAGAAGCGATCGCCCCAACTAGGGTTAGGTAATTCTTCTGTCCATTGGGCGATTATTTGACGTCCTAGTGGTGTTAGACGAAAACTATCGGTAATTCCTTGACCATCTACTTCTCGTCGCAATATGCCTACTTTAATTAACCACATCAACTCTCTTTCTACCACTCCCTCGCTAATAGCTTTACGGGTATAGTGATTATTTACTCCTAGGTTAAGGACTATTTGAGGGAGAGGAACGCTGATTTTTATCATATTTAGAAATAAATATAGCCTAAATGGTGAGCAAATTAAGGCTCTAGTCGCTCTAGCTTTAGTTAAGGGTGAATAACTTATTTCTAGTTGCTTTTCCTTGGACTCAGATAGCATCTTGTTTGATTAATGAGAATATGTAAATTATTGTAACAAAATTTGCCTGTTTTTATCTCTGAATACTTGTTCAGATGTTATAGTCAAGATATCTGAATACTTGTTCAGATGTTAAGCAAAAATAAAGAGGAAATCAATTATGACTACAGTTACCCAAATGAAATGCGCTTGTCCATCTTGTCTATGTATCGTTAATCTCAGTGAGGCGATTACTAAAGAAGGAAAATACTATTGTTCCGATGCTTGTGCTCAAGGTCATCCCAATGGGGTAGGATGTACCCACAATGGTTGCAATTGCACCGGTTAGGGGATGTAAAGAAATATTGCGATATAATAGAGGGGAATTTCTTTACCCAACTGTTAAGCAAAGGTGTCCCCTCTAACAACGATCAAGTCTTTAGATTCTGCTACTAGAAACAATCTAGCTAACTTATTTTTAGTCGCTTTTTTATTCTGGACGAGTATAACTTGTCTATTACCTACTCTCCCTGTGTATATCATTACTCTTGGTGGAACAAAACAACAAGTAGGAATGGTTATGGGGAGTTTTGCTATTGGTTTATTATTATCACGAACTTTGTTAGGAAGATTAGCTGACTATGGTGGTCGTCGTTTAGTAATGTTAATCGGTACAGCCGTAGTAGCAAGTGCTCCCTTGGGTTATTTATTCTTCCCCTCTATAATGGGTTTAGTTTTGAGCAGGGCTTATCATGGTATTAGTATAGCTGCTTTTACCACGGGCTATAGTTCTTTAATCGTAGATTTATCTCCAATTAAGCAAAAAGGAGAGATAATTGGTTATATGACTCTAGCTATGCCTATAGGAATGTCTATTGGTCCTGCTTTAGGAGGATTTATTCAAAGTGAATGGGGGAATACTCCCCTATTTTTAGTGGCTATAGTGACGGGTTTATTAGCTTTTTTATTAACTCTGAGAGTCAAAAATTCTTCAACAAAACATATCTCAATTGAAAAAAACCAAGAAAATATTAATCTAGTTGCTTTGTTAACTATCAGGGGAATGGGAGTGTTAACAGCAATATTGCTGCTGATTGGTTTAGTTTTTGGTAATTTAGTTGCTTTTGTACCTTTATTTATTAATGAAGAATTGACGGGATTTAATGTCGGTTTATTCTATACAGTAATCGCGATCGCTAGTTTTACGGTGAGGATTTTCACCGGGAGAATTTCTGATATCTATGGTAGAGGTTTATTCATCTCGATGAGTTTATGTTTTTATATGCTCTCGATGCTATGTTTAACTATAGCTACCACCCCTAACTTATTAATTTTAGCTGCTATTTTTGAAGGTTCAGGAGCAGGATTATTAATACCGATGGTGATTGCTTTAATGTCAGACCGTTGTTATCCTAGAGAAAGAGGTAGAGCTTTTGCTATCTGTTTAGGAGGTTTTGATTTAGGAATAGCTTTAGCAGGTCCTTTATTAGGGACTTTTGCTGATGATTTGGGTTATCGAGGTTTATTTGTTATTTCTTTGATTTTAGCTTCTTTAGCCTTAGTAAATTTTCTCTTATTTTCTAATCAAAAATTCGGGGCTTCTTTCCGCTTTGCTTTTGGTAAAGAAAAAGATTTTTATGCTTTAGATAAAATTATTCCAGAATAGCGATAATTTCTCCTGTTTGACTAGTATCATATCCCCCTAAAGCTTGCAGTTGTGATAAAACTCTTCTATGTCCTAAAGTACTCAATAATTGTTGTATTGGGGCTTCATCTAAATAAGGTTTAAGGATAACTAAATCATAACGAGAATTTTGTAGAGGTAAAAAATCTAAACCAAAAGCTGCGGCTACTGAAGCTGTGCTAACACCTGCTACAGCTTGATTACTTAAAACGGCTTGGGCTACTGCCAAATGTCCTGAAACTATATAATCAAACCCATTAATAGAGTCAAAGTCAACCCCCTCTTGTCGAAGCGATCGCTCTAAAACTTGACGACTACCAGAACCCAACTCTCGATTAACAATCTTAACACCAGGTTGCTGTAAATCAGCGACGGTGTGAATAGCTAAAGGATTACCCGACTGAATCAATAATCCCTCTTCCCAACTACCTAAATTAATCACCACCGCGGGTGTATTTCCCAACACAGATTTAACAAAGGGGATATTATACTGTTTAGTTTCCTCATCATAGAGATGTACACCCGCAAGATGAACTTCTCCCCGACTGAGACGAGATAAAGCATTCATACTATTATCAAAAGTCCAATGAACCCGTAACTCAGGATGCCACAACTCAGCAGCACGAGCCCAGAGAGAGATAGCGGGAGTACAACCTGCTAAAACTACGGTATGCTGGAGTTGCTCTAAATCCTTAAGTAATTTAACTTTAATAGTGTCAGAATCATCCCTATAGACTCCCTCTCCATCTGCGGGAATCATTTCGAGACGAAAAGCATTATTACCGATAAGAGGGTGTGCAACCCAATTACCCTTGATTCTCGCTAAACTCAACCGTAAATTTTTGCCTTTTGGAGTAGATTCTGTGGGAATAGCGGTGATTTCGGTTATATCTTGGTCAATCCAGAATAAATCTTCTACCTGACACCCTAAAGCTTTGGCTAAACGTATGGCTACACTAGTGGAGGGTGCATATTGCTGAGACTCAATCCCCCCAATAGTTTGTCGAGAAACTCCTACCAGATTGGCTAAATCCTGTTGACTCATCCCTAAACGTAGTCGTATTTGTTTAAGGTTATTAGATAGTTCAGGTTCTTGTTTTGCCATAATTAACGTCAGTTCCACAGATAATCTGAATTATATCCTAGGATTCTTAGCTAAAATCTTGACATAGTATCAATATTGATACTATAATAAAGTTGAGGTAAAATTGGTGACTCAAATTTAAAAACTCGTAGCCCAGTTGAGGAATAATCCTAAAAATGTTGATTTTACTGATTTAGTAAAAATTTGTAATCATTATTTTGGAGAACCAAGACAAAAAGCTACTAGTCATCTTGTTTATAAAACGCTTTGGGAAGGGAATCCCCGTGTAAACATTCAAGAAAAGAATGGTAAAGCTAAAGTTTATCAAGTTAAGCAGGTTTTAGCTGCTATTGACAAAATTGAGGAAATAGAAAATGGTTGACTACAATCACTACAGTTATAAAGTTATTTGGTCTAGTGAAGACGAAGAGTTTGTAGGATTATGTGTTGAGTTTCCTAGTCTATCTTATTTACATGAAAATCGTCAAAGTGCTTTAGAAGGAATAACAGATTTGGTTAAAGATATAGTAAGTGATTTAGAAGCTAATGGCGAGAAAGTTCCATATCCTCTTACAGAAAGAACTTACAGTGGTAAATTTCAAGTGAGGATTTCTCCTGAAATTCATCGTAAACTAGCTATAGCTGCAGCAGAGGAAAATATTAGCTTAAATCGCTATATCAGCAATAAATTAGCTGGTTGAGCAATTGTAGATTAACGTTGAATAGTCTCAGTAACTCTCAACTCTTGCACAGCAAAATTATCTTGAAAAAATCGGGTGATGATTAAACTAATTTCTACAGTAGTACCGGGAGTTAAAAAACTAGGATCTATAGGTAACTCTCCCACATTAATGATAAACTGATTATTTTGATAAGTAATTAATTCTGGGGGGATATCTCCTTCAAACCTAGTGCGAGAATTACGATTTCTGCGATTGTTATTGGGATCTCCTAAGATAGTTCTATAGATAATCGCAAACTCAGTATCAACCAGGTTAGAAAGTTCAGAGCTATCAACAACGGTTAAAATAAGATTCTCTCCATTACCAGAAATTCCCGCTGATTCTAGTTGCAATACTTGTGGTCGTAAAATAGCGTTAATAACCACTAACTCAGTCAAATTATTATCCTCACTAATAGCATATTCTAACCAAACATCATTAGGTAAGATAATTTCCACTTCTTGATTATCTAATAACTCAAGAGTCGCCAATTGCTCAGCAAAAGGAGTAAAAGATTGGGGAGCATTCCAAACTAATAAAACTGACTTTTCGATTCTTTCTACTAACTCAATATATTGCTCAGCAACAATTGAACCTGGTGCTAATAATTCAGCAGCACCTGTCCGAGTTTCCCAACGATTACGAGAAAGGGTAAAACCCCTATCTTTGAGTTCTGTAAAAGATACCGTAGCTGCTGCTCGATCTTCATTGACAGGACGATCTAAATTAATTAAAGTTAAACTACCAGCTCGTCCATCTCGTCCAGAGTTACCCCTTCTTCCTTGTCTTCCCGTTTTACCATCTTGACAACTAAATTCTACACTAGTACAGTTAAACCCCGCTTGTCCAGGTCTTCCCGTACAACTTGATACAGTCCAAAAAGGTTGCTCACATTGACAACCCTGACCACCTATTCCCCCTTCTCCTGGTTCTCCTCCTCTTCCTCCTGGAGCAAGAATCAAAAGTTGTTGTAGGTGAGCGGGATTGCTAGTATATACTGTTATATTACCACCGTCACCACCGTTACCACCATCTCCACCATCTCCACCATCTCCACCGGTTGCACCCACTAAATTAGTACTTACGTCTCTTGGTTGTAGGTCACAAATAGCGTCTGCACCTTCTTGACCATCTCCACCCCTTTGACCATCGCCACCAGTTAAATTAATATTGGTAGGAGAGCCATCTAAAAAGACCGCTGTATTAGAGCTATCTTGACCATCAGAGCCTTTAGCCCCATCTCTAGCTCTAGGAGCATCTTGACCAAATTGTTGTATCTCTTGTGCTGGTAAGGGTGCTATAGCGATTACCAACGGGGAAATTAAGAAGGTTAAAAATAGCCAGTTTTTTAATTGCATAACGATAAGGCGATCGCCCCATTTTGTCCACCAAAACCAAAACTAAAACAAAGTACGTTGTTAATGACACTCTGTTTAGTTCTGGTAACTAAGTTTAAAGCAAAATCCTGTTGTTGTAAACCTACACAGGGGGGAAGTTGCTGCTCTTGCATCGCCATCACAGAGAAAGCGATACCTAGAGTAGCAGAGGCTCCTAGAGTATGACCTGTTGCTCCTTTGGTTGAGCTAACAGCTATCTTATCACCAAAAAGAGATTTAATAATCTCTGCTTCTCTTGCGTCGTTTAACCTTGTTCCCGTACCATGAGCATGGATATAATCAATATCTAGGGGTGATAAATTACTCTGTTGGAGACATTGTTTAATACAGGCGATCGCCTTAATTCCCGTAGGTTCGGGTGCGCTAACATGATAAGCGTCACAATTTAAACCATAACCTAAAACTTGACCGTAGATTTTCGCACCACGACTTCTAGCTAAATCCGCACTTTCTAAGATAAAAACTGCTCCTCCTTCTCCTAAGACTAATCCCTCTCTTTCTACGGAAAAAGGGTAACATCCTGTTGTCGCTAGAGCGTTCATTTGGGCAAAACCTATTAAACTCATCAGGGTAATTGGTGTTTCTATTGCTCCTGCAATTACTCGCTGACAATGTCCTCGTTGAATCAATTCCCAACCTTGGGCGATCGCCCAAACCCCAGTACTACAAGCAGCCATGGGCGCTAACACAGGTCCTGTAGTTTGAATTTGTTTTGCTACAGTAACACTAGCTATCTGGGGTAAACTCGACCACCAATCCAGGGTTTTTCCCTCTAAATAAGCTTCCCATTCTGCTTGTCCACCGCGACTTGAGCCGATGACTACTCCACAATCGGACAATGGTAATCTTAAACCTGCATCAGCGATCGCCTCTGTGACTAATTCTCTAGTCAACTTTACCAGATTAGCTGGGTTTTCTCCTATTAATCCCAAAGGGTAGGGAGGTAACTGTACAAAAGGTTGAGCGAGCGCTATTCCCGATTGATGATCTAATAATCTTGACCAACTAGTAGCTAGATTACCCAAACAGGTACGCATACTCATGCCCGTAATTACTACATTCATAGATTATATAAGTGACATACTCCTACAGCGAATCAAAGATTATGGTGTAGGCTTCTTGTCTTTCACCTTCAGAGATGATTGACCGTTTTTGAGTGAGGCGATGCCCATCCCCACTTTTTTAATTA
>RECR01000041.1 GCA_007693955.1 Gloeocapsa sp. DLM2.Bin57 | reverse complement strand
TAGATTAATGAAAAAGTAAAGCCCTCTGCCAAGGAGGGGGTTTTAAACCCATTTTCTGATAATTTAGCTCAAAATTAGAGAGGAAAACGTTTTAACATTGGTAAAGTCTCTTGAGCGTTTTCTCTCAGTTGCAGGGATAACATCGTTATTTGGGGTATTTGCCAAAGTATATCGATGGTTCGTCTCAATAAGCGGACAAGATCTCCCTCGTCTAGACTAGTCATTTCACATAGTTCATCCCATTCTAACCCAAGAGCCCATTGTTCTACTAAGCCCATCAATTGCGTTTCGAGTAAAACAGGGGGAACTTTACTTAATTTAGACTCGTATCTTCTTTGCACTTGATTAAGTTGACGTCGAAGTTGTTGGAGGTTGACTACTGATGCTTGGGTATTTTGCCCTAAACCTAATGCTTGTAAGACTTCAGGTGAACCAGGACAATCAACCCAAGTGTCGCTACGGGGTGGTTCAACGATTAAAGCACTAATCGCCGCTGCTAGTTGGGGAGGGGATAAATGGTCAAATGCTCCTGACATTAAGGCTAAAGCTATCCAGAGTTCATTTTCTCCCCTGATTAATGCTCCTACTTCCCCTAGGATAGTAATATTTAAATCATCTAAAGCCTTAAATTCTTGCAAGATTTCAATCAAACACAAAAATTCTTGCCAATAGTAAGGGATTTTATTCTTTCTGCTTTGATATTTATGTTGAATTTTACTCAGTTGATCTCTGAGAGAAAGACGTTGTTTGTATTGTTTAATGATTTCGCTCGGTTTTTTTCTTTGTTCGAGGGGATGATTGTCTATATTGGCTTGTACAGCGTCTAGACGATGTTGTTGTTCTATTATTTCTGGGGGTGGAGGTGTAGGGATGACATTTTTGAGTATTTTTTGGGTGATAATTTCTGTGACAACGTCTCCTTTGCTGAATCTACCTAGTTTCATTTTGCTAGATTCGGGTAGGGGAATTTGAGCTATTTCTCCTTCAGGTAGATAACCTTGGTTAATGTCTATGATGTCTTTATAGGTGATTAGATACCAATAATTATCTGCTCCTAAACAAACTAATTCGGGAGCTTGTCCAGGACCTGGTATTTTAGTTACTAGTAAAGCTATTAAGGGTGAATCTACCGCTACATTTTTACCTTTGAGAGCGAGAATTTGCCCTGAAGTTAGTTCTAAGAGTAAAGGAGCAATCTGTTTTTTGTGATCGTTTTGGGCTTGTTGTTGCAGTATCTTTAACAGATGTTGTTCTTGTTTGAGATGTTCTTTGAGTTTTTGGTAACTTTCTATCTCTGGGATACCTATACCTGTTCTCTCTAATTCTGCTAGTTTAATGTCTAGTTTGGCTAATTCGCTGTTGAGTTCGCTGATTTTTTGCCGTGAGGGGATTAATTTTAACTGTTCTAAATATTCGGCAAAACTGCGCTGTAGTAAGTCTTTGATTTCTTCTAGACTGTGTTTTTGCAGTAGGTTTAAAACCATCCCATAGGAAGGGGTAAACTGACTAGTTAAAGCTTCTGGTTTAGCCATAGCTAGTCTCGCTGCTTCCTGTGCTCCTTCAAAAGGGGTTTGGACTGTAACTACGTGTCCTACTTTGTCCTTACCTCTACGTCCTGCTCTTCCTGCAATCTGCAAGAATTCTGAAGGGGTGAGCATACTGTGTCCACTATCTGTACGTCTGCTCAGAGATGATATAATCGTAGTACGTGCCGGCATATTAATACCTGCTGATAGGGTTGCTGTAGCAAAAACAACTTTAATTAATCCTTGCTCAAAGAGTTTTTCTACTAGTTCTTTCCAGGGGGGTAATAATCCCGCGTGGTGGCTAGCTATTCCTCTCATCAGAGGGTCTAATTGTTCTATTCGGGCAATTTTGCTAGTTTTGGCTAATAAAAGCAGTATGGTCTCTTTTAAACCTGGGTTTTGTTCTAAATATGCCCAAAATTCTTGGTCTGCTTGGGGATTATTGGCTAAAAGACTTAGTAGTTTTTGTTGTAAATCTGGGTATTGCTCCAGTGCGTTACACAAAGCTAGTTGTAATTCTGGGTTATCTACTAGTAAGAATTCTAGCAGGGTTAAATAGATTTTTTGGGCTTCTTGATTGGTGACTAGTTGTAATGAGTCTAGGGATTTGATTGCTTGTTCACAACCGCGACGACTGAAAATTATATAAATCGCGGGGAGCATATCTCCTTGGATTAATTGCTCAATAATTTGAGGTATGTTAGGACAATCTTCTCGATAAAGCCTCCTTCTGGCGTATTTTTGGCTCTGTATTTTGAGTTGGCTATTGATTTGGTTTTGTTTTTGATTGAGTAAGGGTAATAAACCATCAAGAGAGCTAAAATAAACCCTTAAGGGGACAGGACGAAAATTGGAGTTGATTAAGACGCATTTGTATTGACTGTCTGCTTGTTGAGAGTTGCGCACTTGCTCAATCCAATCGCTGAGTTGTTCTGGATTGCCGATAGTTGCTGATAATGCTATTAATTGAATCTTAGCAGGACAATAGATTATTGATTCTTCCCATACTGTACCTCTAGATGTATCGCTAATATAGTGACACTCGTCTAGTACTACTGATTCTACGTTTTCTAGGGATGTTCCTACTTGTCCAATAGGGGTTTCGTACAGCATATTGCGGAAAATTTCTGTAGTCATCACTACAATAGCTGCGTCTGGGTTGATAATAATATCACCTGTGATTAAGCCAACGTCTTGAGGATTGTCTAAAAGCTCCCTAAAATCCCGGAATTTTTGATTAGAAAGGGCTTTGAGGGGAGTAGTATAGAAGACTCTTTTTCCTTGGGCTAAAGCACGATGAATCCCATATTCGCCTATGAGAGTTTTACCAGAGCCTGTGGGAGCACAAACCACAACAGAGTTACCAGCGTCAAGAGCAGCGATCGCCTGTAATTGAAAATCGTCTAATTCAAAAGGAAAAAGCTCTTTAAGATTTAATGAGAGAGAAAGATCAGAACTTTTTTTCACACTCGGGGCTAAATACTAAATTAATATAGACTAGTTAACCATGTCTGCTCCTATTTTAGCTTTTCTTGGCGTTGTCGTGCAAACCAAGATTGTAATTGTTTTTTACAGGCTAATTCTTTAATTCCCGCTAAAACCTGTAAACGATGATTAGAAGCTAGACTATCTGGTAAGTTAAACACACTGCGCACTGCTCCAGTTTTGGGATCGTCAACACCATAAACCAATAAACCGAGTCTAGCTTGAATAATTGCTCCTGTACACATGATACAGGGTTCTAGGGTAACGTAAAGGATACAATTGTTTAATCTCCATGTGCCTAATTTATGGCTAGCTTGACGAATAGCGATTATTTCAGCGTGGGCTGTGGGATCTTGGTTTTTTTCTTTGCGATTGGTTGCTTGAGCGATTAAGTTTCCCTCTGCATCAATAATAACAGCTCCAACGGGAACTTCACCTGATTCAAGACCGATTTGAGCTAAATTTAGGGCGTAACTCATCCATTGTTGATGTTGTAAATAGCTTTCTTGGTTTAACTCATATATTGCATCTTTGTCATAAGATATTGGTAATAGGGTATGGGGTGTAGGGTGTGGGGTATGGGGATTATTTGTTTTCAAGGGCCCGAATTAAAGCTAGTAGGAGTCTGCCAACCGATTCACATTGATTAAGGATAGAGTTTAACATTGCTATCATAGAAATATACCTCGTGTAGGAGGTTAAAATGTCTCAACAATTGGTTAAATTAGACCTAAAATATAACATCTGGGATCGCTTTTTTCTAGTAGCACAATTTGTAGTTATAGGTAGCAAAGAAGAGACGGGAGCTTACGATTTAGCCCCAAAACATATGGCAATGCCTTTAGGATGGGATAATTATTTTGGCTTTGTCTGTACTCCTAGTCATGGTACTTATCAAAATATAGTCAGAGAAAAAGTATTTACGATAACCTTTCCTAAACCAGAACAAATAGTTTTAACTAGTTTATCAGCTAGTCCTCGTTGTGAGGATCATTCTAAACCTTCTTTACAAATATTGCCTACTCAAAAAGCTTCTGTAATAGATGGTGTATTTTTAGCAGAGGGTTATTGTTTTCTAGAATGTAATCTAGACAGAATTATTGATGGTTTTGGTAAAAATAGTTTAATTGTTGGTCAAATAGTCGCAGCTTATCTAGATCCTCAGGCTGCTAGGGAAAGCGATCGCGATGACCAAGATGTATTACAAAAAT
Source organism: Gloeocapsa sp. DLM2.Bin57 (assembly GCA_007693955.1). NCBI lineage: Bacteria > Bacillati > Cyanobacteriota > Cyanophyceae > Chroococcidiopsidales > Chroococcidiopsidaceae > Gloeocapsa > Gloeocapsa sp. DLM2.Bin57. The sequence continues at coordinate 26,359 of RECR01000041.1, read as the reverse complement.
GTCCTCTCTTAGTCTATCTCTCTCCTGGTCGATATAAAATCATTGATTCTAGTTTTTCTTTTCCTTTTCCAGAGGGGTTTAGCCAATGAGTTATTCTAATCAGACTAGAAGATTACGAGATTATCTCCATAGTCGTCAAACACCAATGCAAGAGTTACTTAAAGAATTGATTCTGACTGAATCTCCCTCTACTGTACCAGCTAGTCAAGGAAAGATTTTAAGGATTCTTACAGAAGCTTGGCGTAAAAGAGGTTATTTAGTTCGTTATCTTCCTGGAAAGAAAACAGGAGGACATTTATTGGCTTTACCGCAAAATAGAGCTAAAAATCAAGCAATACAACTATTGTTAGGACATTGTGATACTGTTTGGCCTTTGGGAACTATAGCCAAAATGCCTCTTTATTCTCAAGAAGGTAAACTCTATGGACCTGGTAGTTATGATATGAAAGCCGGACTAGTATCGAGTATTTTCGCAGTTGAAGCAATTCTAGCTCAAGATTTAACTTTACAAGTAGCTCCAGTTATCTTAATTAATTCTGATGAAGAAATCGGTAGCATTGAATCAACTCAAGCAATCCGTAAATTAGCTCAAAGAGCCAATCGAGCTTTAATCATGGAACCATCTTTAGGTCCTCGGGGAAAGCTGAAAACTAGACGTAAAGGAGTAGGTAGGTTTACGGTTCAAGTTATCGGCAAAGCAGCTCACGCAGGGTTAGATCCTGAAAAGGGTGCTAGTGCTATTCTAGAGTTATCTTTTGTGATTCAAAAATTGTTTGCTCTCAATGACCCTGTTAAAGGTATAAGCGTTAATGTGGGAACTATTGATGGTGGAATTCGTTCCAATGTGATTGCTCCTGAAAGCAAAGCGATCGTTGATGTCAGAATACTCAATCTTGAGGATGTTAGTGCAATTGAACAAAAAATTTTAAATTTACAACCAACTACATCAGGTACTAAATTAATAATTACTGGTGGTATTGGGTTTAAAAGTAATAGGGGCTAAATTAACTGGTGCTAGTCGTTACCGAGATATTCTCGCGATGAAAGATGCAGGAGCTGATCAGATTTTTGATTTTGTTGATGTTGGATTACCTTCTTCTATTTGTCCTGGTGAAGAATTTCGACAATGTCTCCTTATTTTATTAACTCTGATCGCTGCTCATAACCCTGATGTAGTAGTCGTAGAAGCGGGGGCTTCTCCTTTTGAACCTTATAATGGCTCAATTGTACTTGAGGAAATTAAAGAACATATTTGTTTAACGGTTTTATGCGCTTGTGATCCCTATGCAGTAGTAGGAGTGATTAAAGGTTTTGGGATTACACCTGATCTTATCAGCGGAGTCGCTACTAATACTAGTGCGGGCTTGGCGTTAATTACCAAGTTAACGGGTCTTCCTGCTCTGAGTTTAATCAATGATGATAATCAGTACCAATTGAAAGAATTGTTAAAAGCAAAAGTGGATAAGAAAACATAGATGAGCTTTCAACAGCAGCGATTGCTGATGGTAAGCTCATCTAATTTGGTCACAAATATACTTAAACTTCAGCAGTTTGGGGTTGAGAAGTTGGTTCTAGGGGTTGTGGATTATCAGCTAAACGCCCATAATAAGCATCAATGAAAAGCTGTTTTAAATCACTAATCAAAGGATAACGAGGATTAGATCCTGTACATTGATCATCAAAAGCTTGTTCTGATAATTCATCTAGTTTAGCTAAGAATTGGGCTTCACTTTCAGAAATAACCTCTCGAATCGAACTAGGTATATTAACCTGACGCTTCAAGTCTTCAATAGCTGTAATCAACAGATTAATCTTCTCTTCTTCATTATTACCCCCAAGATTGAGATAATCAGCGATACGAGCATAACGCCATTTAGCGTTAGGGTATTTATATTGTGAGAAAGTCGCCTGTTTAAAAGGTGCATCGGTAGCGTTGTATTTAATGACGTAGGAAATCATCAAAGCGTTAGCTAAACCGTGGGGAATGTGGAAAATTGCCCCCAATTGGTGCGCCATAGAATGACAAATACCTAAGAAACCATTGGCAAAAGCTAAACCCGCCATAGTAGCTGCATAGTGCATTTTTTCTCTGGCTTTGGGATTATGTGCACCTTGATGATAAGAATCAGGAAGGTATTTGAAAATTAGACGAATCGCTTCTAGGGATAATCCATTAGTAAACTCTGAAGCTAATACCGAGACATAAGCTTCTAAAGCGTGGGTTAAAGCGTCAACTCCACCAAACGCGGTCAAAGCTTTCGGCATATTTAACACTAACTCAGGATCGATGATCGCCATATTGGGGGTTAACGCATAATCAGCTAAAGGATATTTAATCTGATTACGGCGATCAGTTACTACCGCAAAGGGGGTAACCTCTGAACCTGTTCCCGAGGTGGTAGGAATAGCGACCATAATCGCTTTTTCCCCTAAAGGTGGTAAATCATAAACCCGCTTACGGATATCCATAAAACGCATGGCTAATCCCTCAAATTCAATCTCGGGATGTTCATACATCAACCACATAATCTTAGCTGCATCCATCGGAGATCCACCCCCAATAGCGATAATTACATCAGGGTCAAAGTTATTCATCATGGTTAACCCACGTTGTACCGTATCTAGAGAAGGATCTGGCTCTACATCATAGAAGACATTATATTTAACACCTATCTCTTCTAAGACCTCTTCTAGCCCTTTAGTCATTCCCATCTCATAAATTGGTTTATCCGTAACTACGAAAGCCCGTTTTTTCCCGGCTAATTCCCGAATTGCTACTGGTAAAGAGCCATGTCTAAAATAAATTTTAGGGGGAATGCGAAACCAGAGCATATTTTCTCGTCTTTCCGCGACGGTTTTGATATTGAGTAGGTGTTTTGGTTCGACGTTTTCACTAATAGAGTTACCACCCCAACTACCACAACCTAGGGTTAAAGAAGGATCTAAACGGAAGTTATAGATATCCCCGATCGCTCCTTGAGAAGATGGTGTATTAATTAATACCCTTGCGGTTTGTACTTTATCTTCAAAAGCTTGAATATGTTCTAGGTTATTTGGATCTGTATATAATGATGCTGTATGACCTTTACCCCCAAATTGTACTAAAGCTTCTGCTTTTTTCACTGCATCTGCAAAATCAGTAGCCCGATACATGCCTAGAATTGGGGATAATTTCTCGTAAGAAAATGGCTCTTGATAACCTATTTCTTCTACTTCGGCTAGGATAACTCTGGTGTTAGCTCCTACGCTAAATCCCGCTAATTCCGCTATTCTTTGCACCGGTTGACCGACTATCTCTGGGTTAAGATGTCCATCAACAATCACTACTTTACCTAGTTTTTCTCTTTCTTCAGGGTTGACAAAATAAGCTCCACGTTCAAGAAATTCTGCTCTGACTTGTTCGTAAACCTCATCAACAACTACTACTGACTGCTCACTGGCACAAATCATACCATTATCAAAGGTCTTACTCAAGATGATCGAGGAGACAGCCATTTTGATATGGGCTGAAGCGTCTATTAATGCGGGTGTATTGCCGGCTCCAACTCCTAAAGATGGACGTCCCGAAGAATAAGCCGCTTTCACCATTCCCGGACCTCCTGTCGCTAAAATTAGCTTGATATCGGAGTTCTGCATCAATCCTTGGGATAAGGCTACTGTAGGCTCATCTATCCAACCGATTATATTCTCTGGTGCTCCTGCTTTTACCGCTGCTTCGAGTACTATTTTCGCTGCTTCAATGGTGCAATTTTTCGCTCTGGGGTGAGGTGAAAAAATAATCCCGTTGCGGGTTTTTAAGGCAATTAATGATTTAAAGATTGCTGTAGAGGTTGGGTTAGTGGTTGGGACTATTCCCGCTAAAACTCCTACTGGTTCGGCTATTTTCTGGAATCCAAATGATTTGTCTTCCTCAATCACTCCACAGGTTTTCTCTTGTTTATATTTGTTGTAGATAATTTCTGAAGCAAAATGATTTTTAATCACTTTGTCTTCTACAACACCCATTCCTGTTTCTGTAGCTGCCATTTTTGCTAAAACAATTCTGGCTGTATTGGCTGCTAGGGCTGCTTTTTTGAAAATTGCATCTACTTGCTCTTGACTATAGGAGGCGTATTCCTGTTGTGCGGTTTTAACCCGTTGTATGAGGTTTTGTAGTTCTTCTTGATTGGTGACTTTTATCAGCATTATTTTAGTTAGTATTACGATAACTAGTCATAATTTTAACTCTTAATTTTTGCTCAGTTTATCCTTTTAGATACTTTCCGTAAAACTTTAGATTTTTTTAAGATTAATTGGGATTTAAAATTACTTAAGTGTTATTAATTAGTGTTAACAAACAAAAGAGCAGTCGCTATTTACCATTAGAACGATTATTATTAGTATGATAGACTCTAGCACCAGCCCAGAGTAATTTTTCTCTGAGAGTTTGATAAAAAGAATAACTTTGACGTAGAATGATAAAACGAGCTGATTTTTCAGCCATAAATACTCTGACCCATTGATTGGGCCAAATTGAAGTAGCTAAAGCACCATCTGTCCATAGTTTAGTATTTAGTTCATAGTCTCCTAAGGGCCAAATACTAACTACAGACCGAGGTGGTATTACGATAGAACGACTAGAAAGGCTCAGAGGACAAATAGGGGTAAGGGCGATCGCTTCCATACCAGGATGAATAATAGGACCATTAGCAGAAGCTGTATAACAGGTAGATCCTGTAGGTGTAGCCACTAATAAACCATCACCGTGATATTGATCGACTACTTCTCCATCTACTTCCATTTCTAACACAGAAGTAGGCATACGGTCAATACTAGCGGGTTTAATACACATTTCGTTGAGACAGAAGTATTTCTGACCAAGAATTTCAGGATTATGGCGATCGCCTTCACAGATAACAGCTGCTAACATCATACGTTGTTGTACCGCGTAATGGTCTGATTGTAAGCGTTCCCAGACTCTAGTAGTATCTTGAAACTCTTCAAAAGGTTCGGTTAAAAAGCCTAAATGTCCCCCCACGTTAACTGCTAAAATAGGAATACCTTCTTGAGCTAATTGACGCGCTGCGCTTAAAACAGTACCATCTCCTCCTAAAATGATCGCCAGGTCGATTTTGCTGTTAGAAGAGGCTAAAAACACGGGATAGGGGTTATCTTTATAACCACTAGGCCCCATTAAGACATGACAATTAAGGGCTTCTAATTCTTTAGCACATTTTTCAGCCCAACTCCGACTCTGAGAGTCTCCCGATTTATGAGCGATGATAACTTGTTTTAATTCCACGATGCTTATTTACCCTTGATTATGGTTCAGATAATCCTTGATTTCTGGGGCTAAGTGAGGATATTGTGTTAGTAAACTCTGATCAGCTATTTCCATATCTCGATAATCAAAACCTGGTGCTACCGCTTCCCCTATTAAACCATAGTCACCTGTTTCTAAAAATCCAGCTTTCCAACAACCAGCCTTGACTAAGAGTTGCAATTGTTCTCCTGCTGCTAGATTACTTCCTAGTTTAACCTTTTCTAATCTACCTTCGGGATCAATAATCAGATACGTAATTGCTGCTCCTGTGTGGAAATAGTGGATAATATCTGAGCGATTTTTCTGAAAATGATTAACGGGCTGATCCCTGGTTAACAAATAGTATATAGATGTGCACATATTGCGTAGATTACCGCTTCTTTCTGTAGGTATTTGTTCAACGGCGCGATAGGTTTCAGCGAAATAGCCACCCTCAATATGTTTAACTAGATTTAAACTTGCAATTATTTCTTCTTTGGTCATCTTATTATGATTAATCCTTCTGTAGATTATGCTAATTCTCTCTTAATTTCCCCTCCTTTGTCTAATTTACAACCAACTAATACTAAACCAATCAGATTAGGGATTTTAGCTTCAGGAAGTGGGAGCAATTTTGGAGCGATCGCCGCTGCTATTCAAGCAGGAAAACTTAAGGCGGAAATCCCTCTAGTTATCTATAATAATCCTAAAGCGGGAGTGCGTGATCGTGCTGTCAATTATCAAGTTCCTGCAATCTTGGTTAATCACCGTAATTTTGCTACTAGAGAAGATTGTGACGCTGAAATTGTCCGCATTTTACAACAACACCAAGTTGATTGGGTGATTATGGCGGGATGGATGCGTATAGTTACAAATGTTCTTTTAGAAGCTTTTACCAATAGAATCATTAATATTCATCCTAGCTTATTACCTAGTTTTCCAGGGATTCGCGCTGTAGAACAAGCTTTAGCTGCGGGAGTAAAAATAACTGGTTGTACGGTACATATAGCCACTTTAGAAGTAGATAGTGGACCGATTTTGATTCAAGCGGCTGTACCTATTTTACCCGATGATACACCCCTGACTTTACACGCGCGTATTCAAGCACAAGAACACTTGATTTTACCACAGGCGATCGCTTGGTGTAGCCAACAGGAGAAGTAGGGGAGAGGGAAATAAAGAATGTAGAATGAGCGAAACAATAATTAATTCGCGCATTCGCGCATTCGGAATAACCCCTAACTCCTAACTCCTAACTCCGAATTATTTCATACCTGGGATGAGACTTTTTTTCAAGCGACTCATGGCTTTATCGGTGATATCGCTATATCTAAGTTCACCACAGAGAATTTGACCCATAATTTGAGCTGCAGAAGGACGTTTTACGCCAACTTTATAGGCGATTTGGGGGAATTGATAAAATAATCCCGCTAGACGTTGGGCTAAAATCATATCATTACCCCATTCTTGTTTAACAATCTCAGTATATTGAGAGATAGCGTTGGGGTTACCTTGAAGACTTTGGTTAATCGCTTCGGCAGCTTTAATACCAGTCCAAATTGAAGGTCGAATACCTTCCCCTGTGAGAGGATCTAATACTCCTGCAGCTTCACCAGCTACGATCGCTTTTTGACTATGGAGGGGTTGATTTTCGCGCCATAAACCTAGGGGGTATTCGGTATAACTAGCATTACTAGTATCTAAACCAAATTCCTTAGCGTAGGTAAAAATCTGTTTTTTCAGTTCAGCTGAATTAGCTTTGTTACCTCGTAAAATAGCACCACTAATACTATAACCGTCACTCTTGGGGAAGTTCCAGATATAGCCATTTTTAAGTAACCCAAATTCAAAATAAGCTTTATTGAGGTTTTGAGGAGGTTGATTAGTTTTGATTTCCAGAGATCCAGCTAAACTAGGTTGGGGGTTACCTAAACCTAGCCATTTAGACACCACGCTATTAACCCCATCAGCAGCAATTAGATAATTTGCTGTAAAGGTTTCTGTAGGAGTTTTCACGATCCAACCTTCGGGTTGAGATTGAATAGCGGTAACTTCGGTATCGTCTTTAAAGGTTGCTCCCTTCTGGATAGCTTGATCTAGAATAAACTTATCAAAAGCACTTCGATTAACCATCCACATAGGTTGAACGTTTTTGAGTTTGGCTTCTACGGGATCGCCAATTTTCCAGGTATATTGTACTTGGGTGATGGTATTGTCAATGACGGGGGTAAAGTCAAAATCAAACCAAGAAGCGATCGCCGGAGAGACACCCCCTCCACAGGGTTTACTACGAGGGAAAGAAGCTTTATCTAAGATTAAGACTGAGTGAGCTTGTTTAGCGAGATGATAAGCAGCTGTAGCCCCAGCGGGACCTGCACCTATAACCAGACAATTATACATAGAAAAAGACTTTGAGTATTTGTAAGAAAAGATTATAGTGATTTTAGCCCAAAAGGAATAAAATTGGTCAGAGAAAAACTGATAGTATTTAATTAATATGGATGGGTTAAGTTAGTCAATGCGGAATTATTATTGCGGAGAATTACAAGCTAAACAGGTTGAAGAAACCGTGACTCTGTGTGGTTGGGTGGATAGAAGAAGAGATCACGGGGGAGTGATTTTTATAGATTTGCGCGATCGCTCAGGGGTAGTACAAATAGTCAGCGATCCTCAACGTACTCCCGATTCTTATTCAGACGCAGAAACCCTCAGAAATGAATATGTAGTTAGAATAACAGGAAAAGTTAGCCCACGTCCGGTGGATTCAAAAAACCCCAAATTACCCACAGGAGAAATTGAAATCTACGCTCATAAAATTGAGATACTCAATGGGGTAACTAAACAACTACCTTTTCAGGTATCTAGTATTGACTCTGAATTAGTCAGAGAAGACTTAAGGTTAAAATACCGTTACCTAGATTTAAGACGGGAAAAAATGTACGCTAATCTCCGTCTCCGTCATGAGGTGGTTAAAGGGATTCGCGATTATTTAGAGAATCAAGAACATTTTCTAGAGGTAGAGACTCCTATTTTAACTCGCTCTACCCCTGAAGGAGCAAGAGATTATCTTGTCCCCTCCCGAGTCAATCCAGGAGATTGGTACGCTTTACCTCAGTCTCCCCAATTGTTTAAACAGTTATTGATGGTAGCAGGATGCGATCGCTATTATCAAATTGCGCGTTGTTTTCGGGATGAGGATTTAAGAGCAGATCGTCAACCAGAATTTACCCAATTAGACATGGAAATGAGTTTTATGTCTTTAGATGAGGTAATTACTCTTAACGAGGGGTTAATCTCTCATATCTTTAAAAAGGTCAAAAATATCGAGTTATCTACTCCTTTTCCACGTTTAACTTATAACGAAGCGATGGATGTATATGGAAGCGATCGCCCTGATACCCGTTTTGATTTAAAATTAGTAGATGTGTCAGAGATTGTCCAAGATTGTGGTTTTAAAGTTTTCTCTGATGTAGTTAAAAAAGGTGGTTTAGTCAAAATTCTCCCTATTCCTGGGGGGAATGAGACTATCTCCAACATGAGAATCAAACCAGGTGGAGATATTTATAAAGAAGCAACCATCGCAGGTGCTAAAGGAATCGCTTATATTCGTGTGCGCGAAGAAGGGGAAATCGATACGATTGGAGCGATTAAAGATAACCTAAGTGTAGAGCAAAAAGCAGCAATTTTAAGCAAAACTAAGGCTAAACCTGGACATTTATTACTGTTTGTCGCGGCAGAAACTAATATAGTCAATAAAGCTTTAGATCGTTTACGCTTATTCATCGGAGCAGAATTAGGTTTAATCCCTGAAAATCAAATTAATCTACTCTGGGTAACAGATTTCCCAATGTTTGAGTGGAATCCCGAGGAAAAAAGACTAGAAGCGTTACACCACCCCTTTACTGCTCCCTATGCTGAAGATATCGAGGATTTAGCCAACGCTAGAGCACAAGCTTATGACTTAGTATTTAATGGTGTAGAAATCGGTGGAGGTAGTTTACGTATCTATCAGAAAGAGATCCAAGAAAAAGTCTTTCAAACGATCGGGTTATCCCCACAGGAAGCTCAAGATAAATTTGGTTTCCTTTTAGAAGCTTTTGAATATGGTGCTCCTCCCCATGGTGGTATCGCTTACGGTTTAGATCGTTTAGTGATGTTACTCGCTCAAGAAGAATCAATTAGAGATGTGATTGCTTTTCCGAAAACCCAACAAGCAAGTTGTTTACTCACCGAAGCACCAGCATCAGTGAGCGATAAACAGTTAAAAGAGTTGTATATTGCTTCAACTTACCAACCTGAAGAGAAAGAGTCAAAAACTTGATTTTCTTTACCTTCTAATAGGTTACTTCTCATGCTTACTAATTCAGAATCAGAGTTAAAGAGGTCTTCTTTTATTGTAGCTGAGGATGCTCCGAGTAGTTGTTTAGGATCAATCTCCGATTTAATTTCCACAGCTGAGCTATTGTCAAAGAGGAAGTTATCACTATTAGGGGTGACGCCATCGTCATTGAGAATGGTGATAATTCCTTGTCCTTTATCGATGGTAGCGTTAACTGGATTACTAGCATTAACATAAAAGACTTCATGAGGCTCTGGAACTCTATCTCCTCTGACTCTAACTCTTTCGGTAATCTGAGTTTGACCTGGGCTAAAGGTAATGGTTTTACTACCTGCTGTATAGTCTGATCCACTTACGGCTGTACCATCGGCTGTAGATAGGGTAACCGAAACTGGTTGACTGCTAGGAGAATCTAGGGTAACTAGGAAGTTAAACCATTTAAAACCAGAATTACCTTCATAATCTGCTACATCACCAACGCTGATTCTCGGTAGGGTTTGGTCATTATCGATGATGGTTACTACTGCTTGGTTATTACTTAAAACAGCTCCATTGGGGTTACTTAGGTTGACATAGAATGTTTCGTCAGGTTCAGCAATCGTATCATCGATGATGGGAACAGCAATAGTAGCAGAAGTTTGATTCGCGGGAATAGTTAAAGTACCATTAGTAGTGGTATAATCGCTACCTGCGATCGCTGTTCCGTTTTGAGTTGCATAGTTAACCGTGATTGGTCCTGCAGCAGCTCTAGAAAGGTTAACATTAACTACAGCATTACCAACATTTTCGTTAACGGTTAGATTATTAATAGATATCTCAATGGGTGCAATTTGACCAGTTAAAGCGTTATGAGCGTTAAGTCTTCCACCTGTAACAGTAATTCCACTCAAAGAAGGAACAGGATCAACTGTACTTAAAATTCTGTCTTTGATTTGTTGATAACTCCAAGAGGGATTTTGAGCTTTTAATAGTGCAGCGACTCCTGTAACGTGAGGTGCTGCCATAGACGTACCGCTTTTATAGCCATAACCAGTTCCACTTACTGTACTATAAATACTCGCTCCGGGTGCTCCTAAATGAATTGTATTTGCTCCATAGTTAGAAGTGCTATGTTTTTCATCGTTACTATTGGTAGCAGTAACAGCAATAATGTTATCTAAATTAAAAGCAGCTGGATAACTAGTGTTTGTGTAGTTCGCTGAGGTAAGATCAACATCAGCATTATCATTACCTGCAGATGCGACAAATAAGATCCCTTGTTGTCCCGCTTGAGCAATGGCATTTCTGATACCATCATCATAGTTGGGGAAACTATAGCTATTGTTAACAGCAACAATATTTACTCCTCTACTCCGCATCATATTGACGTAATTAATAGCTTGGAAAATATGAAAGGTTGTACCACCTGCTGCTCTAATGGGCATTATTTTGACGTTGGGAGCTACACCACTGATACCTATACCGTTGTTACCTTCAGCGCCGATAATTCCTGCTACGTGTGTACCATGTCCAGTGACATCCATGGGGTCTGAATTTCTACCAACAAAGTCATAACCATGGTAGTCATCCACGTAACCATTACCATCATCGTCAATTCCGTTATTAGGAATCTCTCCTGTATTTACCCAGATATTATTTCTTAAATCGGGGTGGTTGTAATCTACTCCTGTATCAATTACCGCGATAACTATTTCATCGCTACCTGTAGTGATATCCCAAGCTTGGGGAGCGTCTATATCGCGATTGTTACTGTTGTGTAAACCCCACTGCAGGCTAAAACTAGGATCGTTGGGGATAGCTTGAGGAGTAACTAAACTGTTGCGTCCTACGTATTCTGTGTTATTATTTTCTTCTAGTAATGTTACGACTTTGTTGATATCTACATCAGCAGCAAATGTCCATAATTCTTTACCAGAGACAACATCGACATCTTCTACACTAGCACCGAGACTAGCTCTTAGTTCTGTTTTGGTTGCTTCTGCTGTTTCCGATAAGAATTGAACTAATACTTGATTATTTATATAGTTAGAGTTGCTATTCATGGCTATTGACCTATAAGGAATTTGTTTTATCTATCCTTATCATTCCTTTTTCCTTGAGCATTGTTGTGGCTACAATCACTGATTTTTAGCGATATAGTGTAAATCCTGATAGTGTAAATATTGAGAGCAAATCCTATAAAAGTAAATTTATTTACGTTAATTTTCTGATTTTTACTATTAAAAATACTGGGGTTAAGTTATTATGAAACTGGGAATATGAGTTAAAACTAGTAGGTACTAGGTTAACCAGATTCTTTGCTCTGTCTTAATTTTATTGCTATAGTATTAGATTTTTGCTAACTATACTCAATAACTTTATGTAAATAAATATACTGAAAAAGTTTGTAACCTTAATTATAATTACACAAATTATAAAAAGTAAATATTAAGCATATTTTTTAAACAAAACTTTAGTTAATTAGAGTTTTTAACTTTTATTAAGTATTTACACGTAACTAAGTAAAAATAGTAATTTTATTCAGGAGCAAAAATTATTTATAAAATTGGCTAACTATTAACTTAGATTGCCAATCAAAAAAGAGAAAAAAGTCTTAAAACTCCCTTCTCTCAAAAATTTAGAGGTTATTTAATTAAATATTGTCAAGCAATTTAATCTGGACAAAGACTGTTGACGGTTTCGGTAACTATAGATTCAAAGCGACTAAAAGAGTAGTTATCAATAACCATCTCTCTACCCTGTTGGGCTAATCTGTTACATAAATCTGAATCATTGAGTAATCGAATACATTGATCTGTAAACTCTGTTTCCGTGTTTGCGACTAGTAAAGCTTCTTGATTGGGTAAATTTCTGTAGCCATAATGAACCTGATCAGTGACTACCGCAGTTCGTCCATAATAGAGAGACTCCATTACTTTAATTTTAGTACCTCCACCTTCAAAAAGGGGTACGATGGTAAATCGAGCTTGATTGTATTCTTTGCGCAAATCTTCCACAAAACCGACGTACTCTACTCCTGGTATCACACCTAGTTGTGATTCTAACTCTGACCAATTACCTAAACCCACTATACGTAATTGTGCGCTATTCACTACCTTACGAATATTTGACCACTGATTGACAATAAAGTTTTTGACTCCGTCTCGGTTAACTCGATATCCGTGAATACCCACGAATAAAATAGTCTGAGAATCAGGATTAATGGGTATAAACTCTGGAGGCTCACTCAACATAGTAGAGTAGGGAATATTGGGTAAAATCGAAACTTCGGGATGGTTAATCATATTTTGGTGATTTTGATGGGTTACCCAAATATGTTGAGGTAGTGAGAGTAATTGGGGTAAGATCTTCTCGGTTTGTTTCAGATGAGAAGCCAAAATTACACGAGAGAAGAAATTTAACCCAGGTTGATTTAATCTGGTACGGAGGGTTTCGTTATCTGGATCATCATAATCGAGGATAATCGGTACATTGGTTTGATTGAATATTCCCGCTTTAGCAACAGTCCGTAAATGTCGTCCAATAATTAAATCATAATCGTTTTTGGCTAATAAATCCTTGACTACTGGTTGGAGTAGAGGATCTGCTTTATAAATAACTTGAGCGCGATCGCTTAACACCAATGCTAGATTATCGATAACTTGGGGTTGAATCTTTCTGAAGCTTTTCGAGAACCCTATTTCTCCAGGATTGAGAGTATTAACCAGTTGGATTGATTTCACTCCAGGGAAAAACTCAGACAAAACCTGAAGATTTCCTCCACCCACCAATACCACATCAACCTCACCTAATTTTTGTAAAATATTGTAAATTAAGTTGGTTCTCTGACCACCACCAGAACGAGGATTAGTACAACTCGATGGTGATAGTAATAAAAACTTTTTCTTTCCCATAGTTATTTTTTTCCTTTTAACTTAAAATCTATTATATCTTTACGTGATTTTACAGATTTTGATTTAAATGAGTCAAAAATATCCTAGTTATGTCGCTTTTGGGATTGCTAAACTAATCCGCGATTATCAAATCTTTCGTCTCCACAATCTGGTTAGGTGGAATAATCAAGAACCCCTAGAACCTGGAGTTACCGCTATTATAGGTATAGATGCTAAGTTATGGGGAATAGTCAAAGCTAATCTCAGGTGTTTAATAGCTAATCAATGGTCAGATTTAAAAGCGATCTTAATTATAGTTAACCAAGAAAGAAACACCTTAACTCAAAGTTATGAAAATAAAATAAAGCAAGAATTTCCAGAAACCAATATCCGCTTTCTCTACTATAATTCTTTTCAATATAAAATAGCGACTAAATTTAATGTACCCTATGTTTACTCCTGGTTATCCTGGTCTCTAGGTATCGGAGAGACTAAAACTCAGACAGTGCTTTTCCATGATTTTGATGCTTTAATTTTAAGTAAATCATTAAAAACTCGCTATTTACTATTTAAAGAATCAGGAGTCAAAGTTCAAAGTATCGAATACTATAAAAGTAATGGTTTGACAGTAGCAGATAATCTAGGGACAACTTTTGAAGCTTTTGTTGATGTCAGTTGGTTAAAATCATTTCCACCAATTACATTATTTAATCGAGTTTATAACTATAATAATCGCTTCATAGAATTTGATACTTTATTATACTTACAAGCTATTTATCTTAACCCGGCAGAAAGAACAATTTTTCCTATGAGTTTTGCCGATTTAGTTCACCCCACCCAGATGATTCATCAATATACCATGTTTAAAAGGTTACCTGGTAAAGCCTTACCTTGTACATCGGTAATTATGATACCTTTTTTCTATTTTCTCTCAGGAGAAACACAAATTTTAACTCATGCTACCCAAGCGTTACAAACTAGTTCAAAAGAGTCAATAAATCTTCTTAATGATGGAGTAATAATGAATCTTTCTCGCTTAACTACAGTAGATGTAGATTGGGTTTTAAAGCAAATCCTCCAAGCTATTGTCAGTTTACAAATACCTCCTTGTGTAGATATAGTTGATTACGGTACAGCATTATATAAAGTTTGCGCAACACCACCAGAGTTGCATTGGGTAGGGGATTTTTTACCCGAACATCGAGAATGGCTGACATTAGGAGTTTAACGTTTAGTCATCAGTATATTTACTATATTTTGATATTTGTGTTTTTTTAAAGATTTTATCTTGCGTAATAGCACTTAATCTGCTAGGATACACTTACAGACAAAAAAGTATTGTAACTACCCAGTAAAATTACATAAGAGAGCAATTATGGCTATTATCAGCGGCGCTAGTATTTCCGATTGGTTTAATAGTGGGTTTATTCAAGAAGTAATCGCCACACCAGCAGGTGGCACTGCTATCACAACTGCTACCACAGCTAATAACACTCAAGCAGCTATTAAAGCAGTATTTGACGCACCTTCTAGGGATAACCTTATATCTCCTACAGCACCTGTTACTGTAACGGTAACCGATCCTAATAATCCTACTATTCAGCAATCTTTTGGAGCAGGTCCAACCTTCGGTATAGGGGTCAATACTCCAGCCGTAATTGGTCTGACTGGAATTACCACCGCACCCGAAGAAATTGGTTACTACCCTCAAGCAACTGGTAACAAGGCTGACTCTTTAACAATTAAGTTAAACCAGGACTTCACCACCGGTGGTACAGATAGCGGTTTTGTCTTTAGCTACTTCTTCTCTGAAGAGTTTTCTGGAGGGGCTGAGATTATGAACTATCAACTCAAGGATGACGGCAGTATTGTTAGATCAGGTACAATAACCGCTCAAAATACTGGTATCTTTGATTGGCAGAATACACCCAATGCTCAAAATGCTGGTGTTTTTCACTATAAATTTAACACACCTACTAACCCCATCGTATTTGATGAAGTAGTTATTACTGCAGGAAATGGACTCAATAACGATGGTACAGATGCCCTTCTTGAGGCTATCATTGCTACTCAGGTTATCCCTGCACCTCCTGATGAAGACCTCGAACAAAGAAATATGCGGATAGACTTCATCAATAATAATAATGGTTGTGATTGCGGTACTATCCCTAATGATATTAGAGAGCAACGTTGGTACAATGATTATTATCCCGTGGTCATCTATGGTCAACGTGCAGGTAATCGAAGCTTAAATCCTAATGATATCTTAGATCGCGATACTATTCGATTAGGAATTACCAGAGATGACGCGGTTAATGATACCAACACTATTAAACCTGATCCACAAGGTTTAGCTAATAATAATTTTGGGATCAGATTCCGTGAACGTGATATCAATCTAGATGGTGTTATGGATATGATTCTTTACTTCAAAAAATCTGAAGCTAATCCTCTAAGAAACTTACCTGGATTCAACGGCTCAATTTTTGTTGCAGCAGAAGGTACAATTGGTAATAATGATTTCCTCTTCGTAGGTACAGATACGGTTGCTTAAGTTAATAATTTTAAATATTTATCTACGACCCGTGGTAAGAGTAATTTTTCTCTAAGTTTGACTACCGCGGGTACTTTTTCATCTGTACATTGGGGGAGTAATTCGTTAATCCTGTTAGCTAGGGTTACCGCTTCATCAGGGTCAAAAATATGTATCGATTCTGGAACTAATTGATTATAGTCTCGAATTTGAGGTAAGTTAGAAGCTAAAATCGGTTTACCTACAGAAATCCAAGTACATAGAGAACCTGAAGAGGACATATTCCTAAAAGGACAAATAGCTAAATGAGTAGCCATTAAGTAATATTCTAAATCTGTTTCACTCAAATATCCTGTAATGATTAATCTTTCTGCTACTCCTAGATTTTTGGCTTGTTGAAGTAAACTTTCTAGAAATTGTTCATTGTTGGGACTAGGTCCACCCGCGAAAATAACTTTAAGATTAGGAGTAAGATAGGGTATAGCTTCTATCAATAATTTATGTCCTTTACTAGGGAAAATAAACCCCTGTATAGTAATAATTTTAAAATCTTGTAATCCTATTTTTTTTCTGGCTTCATTAGGTGTAAATTTGCTATCTCTAACTTCGACAAAATGATTAATTATTTTGAGTTTTTCAGGTGGGTATCTCTGCTTAATAACTTCTGCTTCTTGTTGATTGTTAACTACAATATATTTAGCTTTTTTAAAGATTAGGTTTAGAGAAAGATTATTTAATCTAGTTTTAAAATTAGAGTTATTCGCTAAAATTTTACTGCTATAGAGATATTCATAAACATCATGAAGATTAACAATAATTGGTTGATGATACCAAAGAAAGATTAAGACTATATAGTAAAGTTGCCCTAAACCTCCCCAAGCGTATCTACTATAACTTAAATACAAACAATCGGTATCAGATAATTTTTTAATAGCTTGATTAATTATTTGAAAATCACTTAAGACTTTTTGTTTTAAATTGATGGTAACTTCAGTGACGACTACTCCTTCTTTTTTTCTAGCTTCACTAGCTAGTATGCGTCCATAACGAGTAACTCCACTTTCAGTTAGGGTACTAAGGTTAAGATGTAAATAACCAATTTTCATCGCTTTATTTTCTTGGTTAGGCTTTTGAGAATTCGTTGACTAACTCGTAATAATTCATACTTGGTTGTATATTCATAGTTAATAGCAAAAACTTCATGTCCTAATAAAAATGTGCTTTTTTTACTAAGCCAAATTTTGGTTTTATCTACAACTAAATGATCAAATAACCATTGACGATATATATCTGACCTAGAAGGATGACTTAAAAATACTTTATTACCACCAATAGCAAAAGGGACGACTTCAGGAGCAGGAGATTGGCTAAAAAACATATTTGTACCTTCAGAAACACCTGGCCAAGCTTCATTAAAATAGTCATCTATGATAATAATACCTCCAGATTCAATAGCTTGAGAAGCTGTCATTAAATCATGATAAGTCATTTCTTTTGTATGACTTCCATCAATACTAAACAATCTGATTTTACCTCCTGCAAATTCCCTAATTTGTTCACCGTTTAAAGTGCTAGAATCACCTTGGATAATATGTAGATTAGCTTGGTTTTTGACGTAAGTATTAATATTATTGAGAAAAATTTCGCGATCGCCTTTACCAGATTGATCATAATTAAGATGTTGATCATCAAACACATCAATAGCCAGAGCATTTTCACCTTCTCGGGTGAGTAAATCTAGTAAAATAAATAAGCGTCCATGATGAACACCGATTTCACAAACATGACCGTGAATATTATGTTGTTTTTGAGCATTATCCAGACAGATAATTATGGCGATCGCCATTTCTAACAACCATCCCTCAACCTCTAGATGTTGAAAACTGCTATATTTAGCTAGTTGCTGTAATTTGTTATTCATAAATAATGAGTAAAACACTCTCTGCTTGGGTACAACGTCTCATAGACGCTAGTTTTTTATTAGGACAAGTTATCCTTAATATTATCAAGGGAAAAATACATAAACGCAATACCCTAGAACAAATGGCGATGGTTGGTCCGGAATCTTTAGTCATTAGCTTAGTTACTGCGGGTTTTGTGGGGATGGTGTTTACGATTCAAGTAGCTAGAGAGTTTATTAATCTAGGTGCAACTACTGCGGTGGGGGGAGTATTGGCGATCGCCCTTTCTCGGGAACTTGCTCCTGTTTTAACTGCGGTAGTCATAGCGGGTAGGGTGGGTTCAGCTTTTGCCGCGGAAATTGGTACTATGCGAGTAACTGAGCAGATAGATGCTTTGTATATACTTAAAACAGATCCTATTGAATATCTAGTCATTCCCCGAGTTATTGCTTGTGGTTTAATGTTACCGATCTTATCGATATTATCTTTAGTCACAGGATTAGCAGGAGGATTATTGGTAGCCCAAAGCTTATATAATATTGATTATGCGATTTTCCTCAATTCTATTCGTACTTTCCTGGATTTGTGGGACTTATTGAGTGCCATGATTAAATCATTAGTATTTGGGGGATTAATTGCCATTATTGGATGTAGTTGGGGTTTAACCACGAGAGGAGGGGCTAAAGGAGTAGGTCAATCTACTACTACCTCTGTGGTTACTTCCCTCTTAGCTATTTTTATTACTAACTTCTTCTTATCTTGGGTAATGTTCCAGGGTTTAGGAGATAGTACGATTAATTGAGTTATGACCATTCTGATTTTAACTCTCTCTCCATTAAAGCTCGTACCGCTGCTTGAGGAGTGGTTTGACCTTCTAAAACACGATTAATTTCTTTAGTAATAGGTAAGTTGATTTGGTGTTGATTAGCCAGGAGAACTAAGACTTTAGTAGTATTTATACCTTCTGCTGTACCATCGACTTCAGCCACAATTTGACTTAGGGGTATTCCTTGGGCTAGTTTATAACCTACCAAATAATTACGAGAGAGAGGACCTGCACAAGTAGCGAGTAAATCTCCCAAACCTGATAAACCAAAAAATGTCTCGGTAACAGCGCCAAAATATTTACCAATGCGAATCATTTCGGGTAACGCGCGGGTTAATAAAGCGGCTTTAGCGTTCGTACCTAATTGTAAACCATCACAGACTCCTGCGGCGATCGCCATGACGTTTTTGATTGTTCCCCCTAATTCTGTGCCGAGAGGGTCACTATTAATATATACTCGAAACTGTTCGGAAGCAAAGATACTCTGTATTGTTGTCGCTGCTGCTAGATTCTTTGATGATACTACAGTAGCTGTTGGTAATCCTTGATTGATTTCTTTAGAGAGATTAGGTCCTGATAAAACGGCGATCGCATTGTGAGGAAAAGCGATCGACCAAATTTGCGATGGTGTTTTAGTAGTCAAAGAGTCTAAACCCTTAGTTGCTGTTACAATAATCACAGACTCAGATAAGCCCATAGCTTGTATTTGTTCAATGACAGGTCTAACCCCTGACATAGACACAGCTGAAACTATTACTTCTGAGTCTATTAAACTAGAAGCTAAAGATTGGTTGTAGCGACGAGACCAGAGGGATACTTGATGTTGATTTTTACTAGCTAAATGAGCTAAAGTTGTCCCCCAAAGTCCCGCACCAATAACAGTAAGTTTCTTTGACTTGACTAGATTCATTTTTTTATTATCTCATAAGATAGCTATGACTTGGCGCAATCCTATCCCTACTGTTGATATTATTATTGAACTAATCGATCAACCCCATAGACCGATTATTTTAATCGAACGTAAAAATGAACCCTATGGTTGGGCGATTCCTGGTGGTTTTGTTGACTATGGTGAGTCTGTAGAAAATGCCGCCATCAGGGAAGCTTTCGAGGAAATCAGCCTCAAAGTAGAATTAATCGAACAATTCCACGTTTACTCTAATCCTAAACGAGATGCACGTAAACACACCCTTAGTGTAGTTTTTTTGGCTACTGCTACAGGTAACCCTCAAGCTGCTGATGACGCCAAAAACTTAGGTATTTTTCCTTTGTGGGAAATTCCCCAATCTCTCTGTTTTGACCATGACCAGATTATTACTGATTATCGCTTATATCGAGATTATGGGATTCGTCCGCGTTTAGCCTAGTAATCGAGGACGTAAACACAAGTAAATCAATGGTCCTAGTAAAGGAAGAAAACAGATAAAAAATAAAGGGCTAATTATTTCTACTTTTCTACGGGCTAAATCATCTTGAGCTAGAATGGGGAATAATAAAGCTAACAAACAAAAATCTAAACTCATCACGTGAATAAAGCGACTTTGACGCCATTGTGTGAGAAAATCTTGCCAATCTCCACTACTTAAACCAAACCATAATAAAACAGCAGCAGAGATCAGCAATAATATCGCCGTGATTCTAGAGTCTAATAACTTGATGAGTAGATTTTTTTCACCTTGAAACTCGGGGTTAGGTTTGCGCAAGACCAGATAAGGTAAGATAGCGAAAGCACCTACAGCAAAAGAACCTAGACTAAATAACCAAGCGGGAGTCTTCTGACCTCTACCGTCTATTATTAATACACAAAGATAAATAATGGGCCAAATCCCCATCAAGTTAAATAAACTAATAATCAAGGGGTTAATTCCTTCCCAATTCCCTGTACTCAAATTAGTGATCAAGGTTATTGTTTCAGGTGAATCGGGAGGAGACAAGAAGAAAGCGTAACCCACAAAACCTAACCATAGTAAAGCAAGAGAGATTCTTCTGAGCATAATTATTTTATAATCCTGGTGTGGTTTGTGCAAATAATGCCCCAAAATCACGGGTAACTACCGCGCTAGGATCTTCTTCTGGTTTGGAGATAATATCAAAAGATTTGTTTTTCGCTGTTGGTTCGCGTAAAGCTTGTACTACTACTGTTGCTACATCAGCCCTGGGGATTGAGGTGGGGATTCCTTCTGGTGGATTAGTTAGTAATTCATCGTTTTTACCTACTAGCAACTCTCTGACTCCACCTGGTTTGTCTAGTAATCCTCCTGGATGAATAATCGTATAATCTATTCCTGAGTCAATCAGATATTGTTCAGCTTTTCGCTTCCAGATCAGAATCTTACCATTACCAATACTATTAAGAGGGTGATTTTCGTTTGTACCTCCCATAGATCCTACTAAGACAATGTGAGATACTCCCGCTTCTTTAGCTGCGTCTATTTGGTTTTTTTGTCCTAACCAATCTACTATTTCTGGTGTACCATTCTCGGGAAAGTAAAACTGAGGTCTTTCTCCTGGAGGTGTTCCCTCTTTCATTTTAGGAGTTGCACTAGTTAAAATAACTAAGCCAAAACATCCTTGTAAAGCTACTTTGAGACTGTCTTTATCGCTAATATCACCAAAAAAGAAACCCTCTGTTGTCCCAAACATTTCTTGGACTTTGGCTTCATTTCTGGCCAACCCAAAGGGGATAAATTCTTCTTTTAGTTCTGTTAACTTACCTAAGACTAGCGATCCTGTTCTACCTGTTGCACCAGTAACTAGTATTTTTTTCATGATGATCTTTATTTACTACACAATATTTTTACATTAGCCTTAGCTTCTCGTCAATAATAATATGTTAAAGTAATTGGCGAAGACAAGATAATAATAATCATGTTTAAACTTAAGCTAATCTCTAAATTATTTTTCTCTAGTATTGTTGGACTAGTAGCAATACCTATAGTAGCTAATGCTCAAGATAATAATACTTTGGCAACCAGTACCATCTTACCTCCTGGCACTACAGAAGTTACAGGCAGTGTTTCACCTCTTACCTTTGTCAATAACGCTCCACTTTTTTACACCATTCCCGATCTCGAACCCTCAGAAATGTTTCTCGCTTGGACAGATAATTCTCTAAGCTTTATGGATACTATCTTAGGTACTTTTGATGAGTCTTTGAATGTAATTGATATTGGTATTAATGATAGTCCCGCAGGTGATGGTTATGGCTCTGTAGTAACGGGTAGGGTTAACTCTGATGGTACAATTAATCTCGGTGTAAGTGGTTTTCCTGATGTAGATTTTGTGGGGAATACTCCCGAACAAGGTCAGTTTGAGTTACTCGTTAAGTTGGGTACTCATGAATTTACACCTTTAGAAGATCATGATCATGGACATAGTCACGGACATGATGACCATGATGACCATGATGACCATGAACACGAAGAACATAGTCACGGACATGATGACCATGATGACCATGAACACGAAGAACATAGTCACGGACATGATGCTCATGATGACCATGAACACGAAGAACAACTTATCTTCCCTGATCACGACCATGGACCAACAGTGGTTTTAGATGACTATGACTATCGTTTTGTTGGTGAAATTACTCAAGAAGATCGTATTCCTGGTACTTTAGATTTTTATACTTTTACTGATCTTCCTCCTGGAGAGGTATTAACAGCTGAAATTATCGCAGGAGATTTCGATACCGCTTTAGGTTTGTTTAATGATCAAGGAGAGTTAATCTACGCTGATGATGATGATGGTGTTGATTTATTATCTTTGATTCCTGATATAACAGTCCCTGAAAGTGGTGAAGTTCATCTAGCGGTTACAGGTCATCCTGATTTTCAGTTTATCGGAAGACACCTAGAAGAAGGTGATTATGTCTTGACTTTACAGTCAGGTTCAAACATTAGTTTACAGTCAGATTCACACCATATACCTGAACCCATGACAATTCTAGGTACAGGTTTGGTGTTGGGTTTTTTCCCAATAATGCGTAAAATATCTCGACGGTAATAATAATTACACCTAACATCCTCCCCGGCTTAAAAGCACGGGGATTAGTTAAACTCATTTCCCTGATAAATACCCCTTAAAACCACTTAATTCTTCAATTGTACTGGCATAACTAAGTAAGTAACAATACTCCCATCTACGGGTTGAAAAATAACTGGTTGATTAGCAGCGTTTAACTGTACTAAAACATCATTACAATTAAAAGCTTTTAAACCATCGATAAGATATTTAACATTAAAACCGATATCTAAATCATCTCCTGTTATTTCTGCAGGAAGGGTTTCTTTAGCGTTACCTAAATCAGCTGCTTCTACTTCTAGAAATACTCTATTTCCTTGATTATCGATACTAAATTTAACTAAATTACTACTTTGATCCGCTAAAATTGCCATACGCTCCAAAGCTTTTAACAACCCTTTTTTATCCATGGTGACTTGTCGAGAAAATTCTGCGGGAATTAATTTATGATAAGCGGGATAGACTCCATCGAGTTTGCGACTAGTCAGACGTTGGCTTTTAAATTCAAAAGCAACCTGAGTATCATCAAAGGAGAAAGCGACGGTTTCTTCTGTTTGAGGGTTACCGAGTATTCTTTCTAACTCCCGAAAAGCACGCACAGGAATAGTCATAGCTAATTCTTCTTCTGTGGAGATACTGTCGAGTTGTTGTATTCCTACTGCTAAACGATGTCCATCGGTGGTAGCGAATTCTAAGTTTTCAGGGGTTTTGTGTAAATGTAATCCCGCGAGAACTTGTTTACTATCATCTAGACTAGCAGCAAAAGCGGTGGTTTTAAATCCTTGTAGAAGGGTTTCTGCAGGTAAATGCAGGGTTTCTCCTATTACTATGGGTAATTCTGGATATTCTTCAGCACTTAAAGCTCTAATTTGAAATCTTCCTGATACAGATGTAATTGTAAAAAGAGGATTATCTTCTAGGGTATTTGGTTCATAAAACATGGTAACTTCCCCTTCGGGAAGACGTGAGACAATCTCGTTGAGGAGTTTTGCGGGTAAGGTGATTTTTCCTCCTGTGACTACTTCTGCGGGAAATTGAGTACTAATACTAATACTTAGGTCAAAACTAGTCAGAGTTACTTTTTGTTGAGCAACATCAGCATTTAATAAAACATTCCCTAAAATAGGATGGGTGGGACGATTCGGAACTATACGACTTACTAAAGAAAGATTGCTGTTAAAATCGTTTTGGCTACAAATAATTTGCATGGTTTTTTAGACTGTTTGAGCAAGTTGAGTAGATCAATTGTACTATATATTTAGGGAAAAAATGGATGACTTCCAACAACGAGGAGAAGAGATAATCTCCGCGGGTAAAATTCTTTATCAACAAGGATTAGTACCTGCTACGAGTGGTAATTTTTCAGCGCGTCTAGCTGATGGTAATATCCTGATCACTGTCTCGGGAAAACATAAGGGAAAACTGACTCTAGATGATCTGATGATCGTAGATAGTCAGGGTAACCCCCTAGAAGAGAAACAACCTTCGGCGGAAATGGGTTTACATATCCAAATCTATCAACATTTTACTGATGTAGGAGCGATTTTACACCCCCACGCTCTCAATGCGGTGTTATTATCTCGTCGTCAAAAGGTTGTTACACTAAATAATTATGAACTCTTAAAGGCTTTCCCAGGGGTTGATTCTCATTTAGCTACTGTACATATTCCTATTTTTGCTAATAATCAGGATATCCCTGCTTTAATGGTTGAGGTAGAGGAATATTTGACTAAATCAGAGTACTTTGTGGGCTATATTATCGCAGGACATGGTTTTTATACTTGGGGTAAAACTATGACTGATACTTTACGTCATGTGGAAGCTTTAGATTATTTGTTTGCTTGTGAGTTAAAGCAATAAGGAGGAAACAAGAATAATGACCAGTTTAAGTATCTATAATCAAGAGGGAACGGTTTTAGCTTTTGATATCCATGATTATCAAGATATAGTTAGTAAATTGAGTGATATTGGCGTTGAGTTTGAGCGCTGGAATGCTAATATTCCTCTAGCTGAAGACGCAACCTCAGACATGGTGTTAAACGCTTATCAACAGGATATAACCAAGATTAATCAACGCTATGGATTTCAATCGGTAGATGTAGTCAGTGTTTATCCCGAACACCCCCAACGGGTAGAGTTTAGAGAAAAGTTTTTAGCAGAACATACTCATAGTGATTTCGAGGTTCGTTTTTTTGTGGAAGGAGAAGCAGCATTTTATCTCCATTGTAGCGATCGCGTTTATCTAGTCTTGTGTGAACAAGGGGATTTCATCAGTGTACCTGCTCATACCCCTCATTGGTTTGATATGGGCGAAAGTCCTAATTTTAAAGCTATTCGCTTTTTTAGTACTCCTGAGGGTTGGATCGCTAATTTTACTGGTTCAGATATTGCGACTAAATTTCCTACTTTTGATCTTTATCAAGCTGCGCGATCGCAATAATGAAAGTTATTCCCTTATTTGTTTTCACTTGCATTATTTGTCTAATTACTGGTTTTATAGTTAATTCTGCTGAATTATTCAACCCTCCACGGGGAGATGTTAGAATTGTGGTGATTAGTGACCTCAATAGTGCTTATGGCTCAACTAGTTATGAACCTGAAGTAGCTAAAGCGATAGAGTTAATATCATTTTGGCGACCTGATTTAGTTGTTTGCGCAGGAGATATGATCGCAGCACAAAGTCTCCAACTAACCTCAAACCAAATTACCGCGATGTGGTCAGCTTTTGATCAACAAGTAGCTAAACCTCTTCGTGATTATGGTTATAGTTTTGCTTTCACTCTAGGTAACCATGACGCTTCCTCGGCTAAAAATGCCCAAGGAGAATATACTTTTAGTCAAGATAGGGCGATCGCTGCTGAATATTGGACTAATTCGGTAGATAATCTAAAACTTGATTTTCTCGATTCTACTAGATTTCCTTTTGACTATACCTTCCAACATCAGGGTATTTTCTTTCTGGTTTGGGATGCTTCCTCTCATCTGATTTCTCCTGAACAATTAGTCTGGATAGAAGAGAGTTTAGCTAGTAAGAGTGCCCAAAATGCTAAAATGCGTATAGTCATTGGACATTTACCCCTCTATGGTGTCTCTGTAGGACGCGATCGCCCTGGAGAAGTTTTAGCTAATACGGCATACTTACAAAACCTGTTAACAAGATACGGGGTACAACTCTATATCAGTGGTCATCACCACGCCTATTATCCCGCTTATCAAGGTGGTTTAGGACTCTTAAACGCGGGGGTACTCGGTCAAGGGGCAAAACCTTTGATTAGTGGCGATTTCCCCCCTACTCAGACCGTAACTGTTATAGATCTGCACTGGCAGTCTCCAGAGTTAAATAGTTATACTACCTATGATATGCGAACCCTTGAGTTAATTGATCCTGAACAACTTCCACCTTTTTTGGATAGTCACAATGGCAGAATTTGGCGTCAAGATTAAAAAAACTTGCTTAATTTTAAAAAACTATGCTAAACTAGTGACAGTGAAAAACAAGGGCTTGTAGCTCAGTGGACTAGAGCACGTGGCTACGGACCACGGTGTCGGGGGTTCGAATCCCTCCTGGCCCGTTTTTT
>RECR01000040.1 GCA_007693955.1 Gloeocapsa sp. DLM2.Bin57 | reverse complement strand
TAATTAAAAAAGTGGGGATGGGCATCGCCTCACTCAAAAACGGTCAATCATCTCTGAAGGTGAAAGACAAGAAGCCTACAGCGTAATCTTTGATTCGGTGTAGGAGTATGTCACTTATAATAAAATTTTTCTCTTGCCTGTTGCAGGAGTGCTTGTTGCCACTAATAATTTATCATACTCAAACCAGAAGAGCCAAAACCCCTGAGTTTTTAACTCAGCTCTTGCACCAGTATTTTATGCTGTATAGTCATAATAACACCTAATACCTAATACCGAATTCTTACTTAAGCCGATGAGCGGATTTGAACCGCCGACCGTTCGATTACGAATCGAATGCTCTACCACTGAGCTACATCGGCACTTCTAGTTAAGAAACCCTATACCTATTAAGTATCTCAGCTATTAGCTAGCTATCCTTACTGAATCAAATCTAGGATACCTGATACCAGGTGAGCCAAGATTGAGCCAACTTTGATACCAAGTTGGCTAAGAAGGGTTATAATCTTACTAAGATGATTACTAAGATATCTTAGCAAATAACTTGGCAAATGACTTAGGAATATCTAGGATATGCTCTAATCCTTTCGTATCTCAGAGATGTTCTATTCTCTCTTGCTATATTTTTAGCTTTCTTTCAATCCATTATAAATACTGAAAAAATCCCCCCTACCTCAACCAGGAACTTTTGTCTTCAGATGCAAGGTCAGCGCTACAATCGTTAATCAGTACAAAAGTTATTGAGCAATAGTGACGGTTTTAGGGTACAAAATTAATTGACTATGAAAAATATAACTTTTTAGGAGGAACAGGCTGTGACCAAGAAAACCATAGCAAATTTATCAGAGGCTGATTTAGCAGGAAAAAGAGTCTTAGTAAGAGCTGATTTTAACGTCCCTCTCGATGATAACCTGACAATTACCGATGATACCCGTATTCGTGCAGCTTTGCCCACTATTGAAGATTTACGCAAAAAAGGCGCTAAGGTAATCTTGTGCAGTCATTTTGGTCGTCCTAAAGGACAAGTTAAAGAAAGTATGCGTCTAACTCCTGTGGCTAAACGTCTTTCTGAATTACTAGGAACTGAAGTAGTTAGCTGTAAAGATTGTATCGGAGAAGAAGTAACCTCTACCATAGCTAAAATGGAAAATGGACAGGTTGCACTTCTAGAAAACGTACGTTTTTACGCAGAAGAAGAAGCAAATGATCCAGGATTTGCCCAAAAATTAGCAGCAAACGCTGACTTATACGTTAATGATGCTTTTGGCACAGCACACCGCGCCCATGCTTCTACAGAGGGAGTAACTCATTATCTGAGTCCTAGTGTAGCGGGTTATTTGATTGAAAAAGAACTAAACTTCTTACAAGGAGCGATCGAAAGTCCCCAACGTCCTCTAGCTGCGATTATTGGTGGATCTAAAGTATCTTCTAAAATCGGAGTGATCGAAACTCTCCTGGAAAAATGCGATAAATTGCTAATCGGTGGAGGGATGATCTTTACCTTCTATAAAGCACGTGGTTTAGACGTGGGTAAATCTCTAGTAGAAGAAGATAAGCTAGAATTAGCCAAAGAATTAGAAGCAAAAGCTAAAGCTAAAAACGTGACACTACTGTTACCAACAGACGTAGTCATAGCTGATAAGTTCGCCGCTGATGCTAATTCTCAAACCGTCAGTATCGACAGTATCCCCGATGGTTGGATGGGGTTAGATATTGGTCCTGATTCGGTTAAACTCTTCCAAGAAGCCTTAGCAGATTGTCAAACTATCCTTTGGAATGGTCCAATGGGAGTATTTGAATTCGCTAAATTCGCCGTGGGTACAGAAGCGATCGCCAATACTCTAGCTGAGTTAACTAAGAATAACGCTGTCACCATCATTGGTGGAGGAGATTCAGTCGCCGCAGTAGAAAAAGTGGGTGTAGCTGAACAAATGAGTCATATCTCCACAGGAGGTGGCGCTAGTTTAGAATTACTCGAAGGTAAAGAATTACCTGGAATCGCTGCTTTAGATGAAGCTTAAAAATTGGCTCTTGTCAAATCCACAAAATCAGATTAAGATATAAATATCAATTCACTGCGACGTTGGTGACTGCCAATATAGTTTATTGATCTATGCTTTTTGAATAAGGGAACTAAAAGCTTCTCGTGGCAGTAAACCGAGCTGGTACTCGGAAACTTTAAACTGAGGACAAAGTTACCCACCTGGTTATCCAGGTCATAAGCTGAGGTAAAACGGCGTTGCGGTGAACTTTTTTATTGTCAAGATTTCCTCACCTAAAGGGTATACAGCTATACAGTTAAAGGTTTATAATAGAGAGTTAGAAACAATAGCAATAAGAGGAGTTTCCAATTGCAACGACTCCTGAGAAATCAACAAAACAGACTGTTTCCTGGTCATGTTTTTCAGTTAAATAACGGCTTGACGGTAGTTCATCAATACATACCATCAACACCAGTAGCAGTAGCGGATGTATGGATAAACGCAGGTGCAAAAATTGAACCAACATCTTGGTTGGGAATGGCGCACTTTTTAGAACATATGATCTTCAAAGGGACAAAAAATATCTATCCTGGAGAGTTTGATTACAAAATAGAAAATACAGGGGGAATAACTAACGCAGCGACTAGTCATGACTACGTCCATTATTTTTTAACCACAGCAGCTACACACCTATCAGAAACATTACCATATTTAGCAGAAATTCTCTTACAAGCAGAGATACCAGAAGTAGAA
This sequence comes from Gloeocapsa sp. DLM2.Bin57, assembly GCA_007693955.1. Classification (NCBI taxonomy): domain Bacteria; kingdom Bacillati; phylum Cyanobacteriota; class Cyanophyceae; order Chroococcidiopsidales; family Chroococcidiopsidaceae; genus Gloeocapsa; species Gloeocapsa sp. DLM2.Bin57. Next base: position 25,801 of record RECR01000040.1, on the reverse strand, counting down.
TTCTACCGAGAGAGAGAAGTAGTTTTAGAAGAGATTAGACAATGTTACGATGATCCAGATTGGATTGGATTTCAATCCCTGTGCGAAATTATTTACGAATCTCACCCCTACGGAAGAGGAATTCTCGGAGAAGAAGAATTGTTACGGCAACATACACCTAATCAAATGCGCTGTTTTCATAAGACTCATTATCAGCCAGAAAATATGACAGTAGTGATTACAGGGGGAATTAAACAAGAACAAGCTTTAAGTTTAGTTGCAGAATGCTTCCTTGATTTTAGCATTAGATCAGAATGTCCACCCCATCACATAGTAGCAGAAGCACCAATCATCGGTGTACGTCGTCAAGAAATAGCCTTACCGAGAATCGAACACGCGCGACTAGGGATGGGTTGGTTAGGACCTAATGTAGAGCAATTAGCAGATGCTTTAGCATTAGAAATGCTCTCGATTATTTTAGCAGGAGGGCGATCGTCTCGTCTAATTAGTAAACTCAGAGAAGAACAACAATTAGTCTTAGATATCACCAGCGAGTATTCACTGCAACAAGACTCTAGTTTATTTACGATTAGTGCATGGTTAGAGCCAGAGTATATATTCAAGGTAGAAGCAGCTATCTGTGCAGAAATAGAGAGATTGCAAAATGAATTGATTACAGAAGCAGAATTAGCCAAGAATAAGCGTATTTTGCGCAATGATTATCTATTTTCTACAGAAACACCAGCTCAATTAGCAGGTTTATACGGTTATTACCAAACGATCGCCTCAGCAGAACTATCCTTAAGTTATCCTATAATAATTGAAAGATTAACAGTTCAAGACTTACAAAGGGTAGCTCGTCAATATCTCTCTGTTGAGCATTACGCTATCAGCACACTGTATCCTGATTCACTAATTACCAATAATAATCTCCATGCAAACAGCAACATCGAGTTATCAGCAAGAAACAATTAATTGTTTTACTCTCAATAATGGCATTACCCTAATCACGGTGACTAATAACAGTAGTGATGTGATCGCAGGGAGAATATTTATTAAAAACGCGGGAGGAAGATGGGAAACACGCACTCAAGCGGGATTATCTCACCTAGTAACCTCCGTAATTACCAAAGGAACAAAGAGATTATCAGCAGTAGATATAGCTCATCAGGTAGAATCTCTAGGAGCTAGTTTAGGAGCAGATGCAGCTAGTGATTACTTAATTTTTAGTCTGAAAACAGTAAGTAGTGACTTCCAAGAAATATTGGGGTTATTAGCAGAAATAATGCGCGAGCCTAGTTTTCCTCCCGAGGAAGTAGAATTAGAAAAACACCTAACCCAACAAAATATCCGCGCTCAACAGGAATCACCCTTTAACATCGCTTTTAGTCAATTAAGAGAAGCAATTTATCAAGAACATCCCTACGCTTTATCTATTTTAGGCACAGAAACAAGCGTAGCTAACCTAAGCTTAACAGATTTACAAAACTATCATCAACAATATTTTCGTCCCGATCAACTAGTAATCAGTATTTCAGGACGTCTTGAACCAGAAACAGTGAAACAATGGGTAGAGGATAGCTTCGGAGACTGGGAAATACCCCAAGTAACACCCTCTTTACTGCAACTTCCCCAACTAACCCCTAAACCAGAAAAACGCAAAATAGCACAAAATACCCAACAGGCGATCGTCATGTTGGGTTATTTAACTCCAGGAATAAAAACCCCCGAATACGCAGCCTTGAAACTCTTAAACACCTATCTAGGGAATGGTTTATCTAGTCGTCTGTTTGTGGAATTGCGGGAAAAACGCGGTTTAGCCTATGATGTGTCTGCATTTTACCCCACCAGACTAGATCAGTCTAGTTTTGTGGTTTATATGGGTACAGCTCCAGAAAATACCCTAACAGCACAAGAAGGTTTACGAACAGAAGTAGAACGTCTTTGTAATACAGAACTAACGGAAACTGAGTTACAAATAGCTAAAAATAAACTACTTGGTCAATACGCTCTAGGTAAACAAGCTAATGGGGAAATAGCTCAAATCTACGGTTGGTACGAAACTTTAGAACTTGGTATCTCCTTTGACTTAGATTTTCAAGAACAGATCAAAGCGGTAACCCCAGAGGAAATGCAAAAAGTCGCCCAAGCATACTTTATCGAACCCTATATCTCTTTAGTAGGACCAGAAGAAGTTCTCGACAATGTTGACTGAAGAAGATACTATCTTAATCGTTGGTGGAAGTCGAGGTATTGGTTTAGCTGTTGCTGAATATTATGCACAGACTGGAGTTAATCTGGTTGTTGTCTCTCGTACTACTTGCAAGTATGGTACTTGGTTAGCCGCGGATATATCTACACAATCGGGTATAGAGAAAATAGCCAAGTTTTTTGCAGGTAAACAATTAGACGCTTTATTATTTTTAGGTGGTACTTGGGAAAAAAATGCTTTTACCGCTGAATATTCTTTTTTAAAGAGCGATTTTGCCGAAATTGACCAGGTTATCACTGTTAATTGTCTTGCACCCATTAAAATTGTTAAAGCTTTGTTTGATAGTTTAATATTATCCCCTCATCCTAGAGCTATATTTATAGGATCTTTGACCGCTTTAGAAAATACTGCTTCTCGGGAAGTGGCTAATTCAGCTTCTAAATATGGTCTTAGGGGTGCTATTCACGCTTTACAACGAGAACTGAAAAATAGTGGTATTGGTTTTACTGTCATTAACCCAGGCAATGTAGCGACTTCTGAAGTTTTAAATGATATCAAAACTGGTGCTTTTGGTGAACAACAACCTATCCCTCTAGAGGATCTAATTAAGGTAATTAATTGTGTTTTAAGTTTGTCTCCTACGTCATACATATCAGAAATCAATATAGTACAAATTGATGATGGTGCTAAATAAGCCAAGGATTGTTTTAAACTAGTTAATAGAGTGACTAAGGCGAGTAAATCTAATGCCAAATTCAGGTCTAGGTTGTTTAGTTATCATGCTCTTAATTGGCTTATTATTAGGAGCGGTGGGTTTAGGATGGATAGTTAACGGTTTTTTGATCTTCCTAGCTTTGATCTTAATTACCCCAGTTATCGCTTGGATAGGTTTAAACTGGTGGTTACAACGTAACTTGGTCTCTCAACCTTGTCCCGTTTGCGGTTATGAATTTACTAGTCTTAACAATAGTCAGTGTGAATGTCCCAATTGTGGTGAACTATTAGAAGTAAAAAAAGGTAAACTACTGAGAATGACTCCTCCTGGGATAATAGATGTTACCGTTGTTGATGAATAAACATGTATAACGAACCACCCGAATCAGAAGAACCAAAAGTAAGCAAATTCACCCCTGAAACCGAGGAAGATTCCTTAACTTATAAGCTAAATAACTGGTATAAAAGTCTCTCACAACCTGCGCAAGTATTGGTAATGACTGGAGGGGTGATTGTCGGTTTTACTATCCTCAATCTTTTTTTGAGAGTAGTAATTTCTCTGGTTACATTAGCCATCCTTGGTTCTATCTTATATATTATTTATCGTTTCTGGAAATCTTCCCAACCGTAATCATCAATAGGAATAGGGCTAAATACAGTTTTTATCCTTAAGAAATTTTTGGTAAAATGGAGTTAGACCTGCAATTTGAGTGGGATGATCAAAAGGCGGCTTTTAATCAAAAAAGACATAAAGTTAGTTTTGAACTAGCTACTCTTATTTTTCTTGATAACAATCGAATTACGGCTATTGATAAGAGAAATGATTATGGTGAAACTAGATATGTTACTGTAGGTTTAATAGAAAATCGCGTTCACGTGGTAGTATATACCAAGCGTCAAGAAGTTATTCGTCTTATTTCCTCACGTAAAGCCAACTCAAGAGAGCAGAAACGTTATTATGGCAATCGTTAAATATACACTAGATCCTAAAAATCCACCAAAATTCACTGAAGAAGAAAAAACTCTTTTGGATAACATGACTGATGAAGATATCGACTATTCAGATATTCCTGAGCTACCCGATGAATTTTTCCACAAAAAACAACAAATTAAAGAATTATCCGACCAAAAAAATTTAACCTAGATATAACCGTCAAGATCATAGCCAAATCATTAAAAATGTGCAACAATACTCGTACGAAGTCGTCTTTTTTAGTAAATTTTAGGACAATTATCTTTTTTAAATGACCAATATTTATCATCTTTCCAAAGCTGTTAAAACTAAATCTAAACCAAGTAATCCTCTTAAGATTGTTGTCCTAGGTGATAGTATTGTCTATGGGTTTGGCGATCCGATTGGGGGAGGTTGGGTAGAAAGATTGAGACGTCTGTGGATGTCTCCAGAACAACCAGGACCAGTATTATATAATTTAGGGGTAAGAGGCGATCGCCTGATTCAAGTCACCCAAAGACTAGAAAGTGAATTTAGAAGTCGAGGAGAATTAAAAAACCGTGTACCTGATTTAATGATTCTCTCAGTAGGTGTTAATGATTCAGCGCGTTTGATGCGTCCTGATGGACGTTGTTTTACAGATTTTACGGATTTTCAAGAACAAGTAGATCAACTCTTAGAACAGGCTAAAAGACTATGTCCCGTGTTATTTATGGGGATGATTCCGATAGATCCTGCTAAAATGCCTTTTTTAGACTGTTTTTATTTTAATCATCGCGATCAATATTATTATAAAGAAATCACTAAACAAGCTTGTCAAAGACTAGAAATACCCTATCTCGATACTTTTGACCTGTGGATGAGTAGGGGGGAGCAATGGCTAAAATCTCGTTTAGCCTCTGATGGTCTTCACCCTAATAGTTTAGGTTATCAGGATTTACTCCTAGATATTTTAAATTGGGAAGAAATGGAATTTTTAGATATTCCTAGTCTCGACAACCTAAACTATCTCGGGTAGAAACTCCTGTCACCGGATTGATTCCTGATGCGTATTCACAGAGTAAATTAACCTGATATTCATCAAGAATCGTTCCTGTAAAATCAGCACCTGTGATGATCGCATCAAAAAAACGACTACGAATCGCGATCGCCTCGACAAAAATAGCGTTAGTTAAATTCGCTTGGTCAAAAGTCGCGCGATCCGCTAGAGAATCACTCAGATTAGCTCCAGTCAAATTAGCTTCTAAAAATATTCCTTGAGTGAGAATTGAACCCTCTAAATTAGCTCCTGAAAAATTAGCCCGACGCATATCAGCATCAGCAAAAACACTCCCATGGAGGTCTAAATTAGAGAAATCCCGATCTTGTAATTCTGTGCTAGTATAATTAACGCGGTTAGCTTGAGCAAAAGCAGTAGGGGTAGCCATTAAGAATACTAGTATTATAGCAGCACTCAAGAGTAAGATTAATTTAGCAAAGATTGATGTTAAAGACATTATTCTGAATAGGTTTTAGAGATATTTTGTATAGCTTCAAATAAAGAAGGAAATTTCCAAGTAGCGGTTGCACCAATAGTAGCAGAAACTACAACTGTTAGGGTAATAATTATCCCCCATAATAACCCATGATAAAAGGGTGACAGATGTTTAGGCGAGTCTGGTTCTAAGTTCACAGTTTTGGCATATTTGACCTAGTTTGTTTGTTAGTTTAGCACTTTTGGTTAAATCACTCGCTTTTCACTATACAATTACGTCCTTGATGTTTCGCTTGGTAAAGTGCTTGATCTGCTTTTTTCAATAGAGAATTAATCTCATAGATATTTTCAGTTAAAGTCGCTATACCAATACTAACTGTTAGGCTGATTTTTTGCTGATGAACTATTATTAATTCTTGAGCTATCATTAACCGTAACCGTTCGGCTATAATTAAGACCTTATCTTGGGTAGTTTCTGGTAAAATTAGAGCAAATTCTTCTCCTCCTAGACGTCCTAAAATATCTTTTTCTCTAATATGTTTAGCCAAAATTGAAGACACCTGTTTCAGAGCAATATCGCCAACATCGTGACCATAAGTATCATTAATACTTTTAAAGTGATCAAGATCAATTAATAAGATTGCTAAAGGTTGGTTAGATTTTATTGCTTGATTAATTACTGCTTTTCCTAACTCAAAAAAATGACGACGATTATAAATATCTGTGAGTTCATCTGTAATAGCTTGTTTTTGCAGTTTTTCTTGTAAAACTTTGGTTTTAGTGATATCAACTAGGGAAGTAAAAGCAGCTAATTTATCTTCAAATTCAATAATAGTAGCTGAGAGACAAGCCCAAAAATGTTTATCACTAGCTGTTTTAAGTTCTATTTCATAATTTTTAATAAAACCTTGATTGAGTAAAATTGTGAGTAGTTGATTACGTTCCTCAATATTAGTATAAAATTCTACTGTTTTTTTACCTATAACATATTCTCTAGCAATTTCAAATTGTTTAGCAGCTTCGGGATTGAGATAAGCAACGATACCATTGTCTATATAAGAAATAACCACGGGAAAAGGTGCATTTTCAGACAAAGTACGATAACGTTTTTCTAAAGCACGTAATTCTATTTCCGTTTGTTTTCTTTCTTTTATCTCTTGGTGAATCCTCAGGTTTAATCGATAAAAGCGCCAAGCTACCCAAGAAATTAACCCTAAAATAGTAGAAAATATCCCCAAAATTAAATAAAACCAAAATAAATTAGCTCGGGGATTTCTTTCGTAAATAAATCCTTCCAGAGAGAAGTTTTTTGATAACATTCCCAAGTCTTGATAGATTTTAGCAATATGTTGCCAACGTCCAGGATTCATATAGCCTATTTCCACTATGTCTGGTATAATCAAACGGTCAGTCATCATCGCTTCAAACTCTAGATGTTCACGACTATGACGTTGGCTATATTCAGTTAAGATTAAAGCAATTATTTCTTGTGGATTGTTTAAAGCGTATTCCCAACCTTTTAAAGAAGCGTCTAGAAACTTTCTAACTTTTTGGGGGTTTTCTCTGATTTCTTTGGCAGTAGTATAGAGAGTATCACCATAAAAGTCTATACCAACTGAGCGCGCTGTAAAGGTTAAATAATTTATACCTGCTTCCCTAAGTAAAAAAGGTTCATCAGTTGAGTAAGCAGACATAGCATCTACTCTACCATCTATTAACCCTAAGGGGTTAAAATCATGGGGAAGTTGGATTAACTGATTGAGAGAAACACCCTCACTATGAAGATAAGCGATTAACTCCTCTGAGTGAGATTCTAGCATGACTTTTTTACCTACTAGATCATGGATATGATCTATACCTGAATTTTTAATAGCTAAGAAAACTAGGGGAGAATGTTGAAAAATAGTCGCTAAAGCTACTACAGACTCACCTTGACCACGTAATAACAGTAAATCAGACATAGCAATACCAAAATCTGCTTTACCCCTTAAAACTAGGTCAACAGAAGAAACATCTTCAGGTGCAGGGAGTATTTCTACGTCTAAACCTGCATCTTGATAGTATCCTTGAGCTTTAGCTGCGTAATAACCTGCAAATTGGAATTGATGTTGCCATTTTAATTGCAAGGTAACTTTTTCTAGGCGTTTAACAGGTAAAAGACGGGTATTTTCAGTGGTTAATAAGCTAGATAAAAAACTGAGTAAAATAACTAGACTAAAAATCAATATCCATATCAAAACTAGTGATTTCCATCTCAATGCCATAATTAGTTAATAGCATTTTCAGTGCTATATTGTATTTTGCCGTCTTCTAGATAAATAATGCGATCTGCTATATCGAGAATACGATCATCATGAGTAACTAATAATATTGTACAACCTTGTTCTTTTGCTAAACGCTGCATTATTTCTACTACTCCATGACCAGATTTACTGTCTAGAGAAGCGGTGGGTTCATCTGCTAAGATAATTTTGGGGTGACTAACTAAAGCTCTGGCGATCGCTACTCGTTGTTTTTGTCCTCCCGAGAGATTATGGGGATAATAGTTGAGGTGATCGCCTAAACCTACTGCTTTGAGCATTAATTCTGACTTTTCTTTTGCGGATGCTGGTGTAATATTCTCTTGTAGCTCTATAGACATTTGTACGTTTTGGCGAGCTGTTAGAGAGGCTAATAAATTATGTGACTGAAATATATATCCTATATTGCGTCTAATTTGGACCAAATCATGTTTACTCGCTCCTACCAACTCTTGGTTAAGTACTTTAAGAGTACCAGATTGAGCCGAGCGTAGAGCGCCAATCAGGGTTAACAGAGTGGTTTTTCCCGAGCCAGATGGACCTTTCATAATCACTACTTCACCTGACTGGAGAGTAAGCTTAATGTCAAATAAAATCTGTTTACACAATTCACCCTCTCCGAAAGAGTGATTAAGATTATTAATAAAAACTACTGGTGTTTTCAATTTCTTTATTGTAGTGTTCACGCTAGCTGAACCCTGATGATTTTCCTAAGTACTTTTAATACTTATATTATATTAATTTGCTTTTGCCTTTTATCTATCTATAAAAAAATTAGTTAAATTATTGATTTAACTAATTTTGTAGTTTTTTTTACGAACATAAGACTAAGCAGTCTTAGCAGATATAGCAGAAAGCAGGAAGCAGATGGCAGCTTTGCTGGGGGGAAGTGCTTACTAAGTGACTGGTTTCGCGTTTTAAGAATGTCCTAATCTCCCTAGCAATTTCTATATTTTAGGTTGACATTTAGGAAAGCAATCTTTTTTTAGAGATGAATTTATTTTTGAACTTCCCAATTAATCCTAATCCTGCAAATAGCCCTAAGCCTAAAATAGAGGAAGGTTCAGGTGTTGTCGTAGTTTGAGCAACATCTTGATTAAATCCAGGACTTAAAGTTATTGTTTGACTTGGTGGAAAAGGATCTAAATTATCCATTGGTTGATAACCATTAGGAAGATCTTGGACGCTAATAGCTACGTCGTAATCATCTATCTGGTTATTAATTAGTCCTAAAGTATTACCCTGACATTGTCCTAATATTTGATAAGTGCTTCCTGCAGCTTCTACCTCAATTTGTGCAGCCATAAAAGGTGTACCATCTCCTTGAGTAGTACAAACTGCACCATAAGTTATACGTTGATCGGGAACAGTTATTACTCCCGTACCAGTGAAAAAAACTAATTCTGAGGTTACGTTTATATTAGTACTAGTAGGCAAATCTTCTATCTCCACACTCAAGGTGAACCCATCTCCTGGTAGAACTGAACCACCAAAATAATTGGCAATAATAGGGTTATTTCCTTGTTGTGTAAAACTATTTGTATTAAATGAAGAAGAGCTTAAAGATATTCCCGTCAAATTTCTTCCAAGAAGATCTGTAAATGTCTGTCGGTAGCCTATAATCAAATAAGAGTCAAAGGGAGGATTGCTAATTGGGGGAACGGAAGTTTGTAATATAAATGCTTGAGCAGGAATACTAAAAGTTGTTAATGTCGTAATGCCTAAGATTGCTAACTCTGTCAAAAATGAGCTATCTTTAAGTTTCATTTTTTTACTTACAATATGAACTAACTGATTATAGCAACAAAGTCAAAATTTAGCCAATATTTGAATCTATATCAGGGTGTCTAAACAATTAATTGAGTAATCTAGCAGTGAAAACAAATCAACAGAGAAAAAAACGTAATCGAGGGCTATTTATTGCGTTAGGATTAGGCTGTATAGCTTGTTTATCAGCTACAGCGGGAGCTATTTTAGCCGTTTCCCTACACGAGTATAAACCGTTACAAAAAGTAGCTTTAACTTCACAAGAACAGCAAGTATTTAATAACGAAAAAACCGTCAGAGGAATAGCGCAATTAGATCGCCCTGTCAATATTGTTGTTTTAGGAGTAAAGGTGTTAACCTCTGATTTGGAAGAACCACCAGAAGTAGATTTAGGTTATCACGCCGTAGTAGATTCTTTTGAGGGTGTTTCTGATGTTATCCTCTTGTTAAGATTTAATCCTAGACAACAGAAACTAACTGTTTTATCAATTCCTAGGGATACGAAAACCTATATACCAGGTCATGGTGTAGCTAAAGTCAACGCAGCCAACGAAGAAGGGGGAGCACCTTTAGCAGCACAAGCTATCAGTGATTTACTCGGTGGAGTGAAAATTGATCGCTATATTCGTATCAATGTCCAAGGGGTAGAGAAATTAATTGATGCTCTCGGAGGAGTAACGGTTTACGTACCCCAGGATATGCAATATACTGACCATAGTCAACGTTTATATATCGATTTAAAACAAGGAACACAACATTTAAACGGTGGTCAAGCATTAGATTTTATTCGTTTTCGTCATGATAGTTTTGGGGATATTGGTAGAGTACAAAGACAACAATTAATCTTACGCGCTCTAACAGAAAAAGCCAGTAACCCTGAGATAGTTTTTAAAAGTCCACAGATAATTAATATCGTTCAATCTCATATCGATACTAATTTGACTGTAGATGAATTAATCGCTTTAAGTACTTTTGCTAGTCAAATTAACAGAATGAATCTAGAAATGGTGATGCTTCCCGGGGAATTTAATGGCGATGGTAGAACAGATATTAGCTATTGGTTACCTAATTATGACAGCATTGAGCAATTGATGGCGGAACATTTTGACCAAGGTTATGCTAGAGTTGAATATGAAGATCCACGCAATTTAAAGATTGCTATTCAAGATAGTACCCAAAATCCTGAAGCTGTCGCAGCCTTAGTCTTAAGATTGCGACGAGCAGGATATCAACAAGTTTACGTTAGTCGGGATTGGGGAGAAAGATTACCAGCAACTCGAATTATTGCTCAAACAGGAAATGATGCTAGTGCGATCGCCCTGAGAGCTGATTTAGGATTAGGAGAGGTATTAGTAGAAAGTACAGGAGTTTTTGGCTCTGATATTACTATTATACTCGGCAGAGATTGGCAACAACAATTAAATCAAGCTACCCTTTCTAAGCATAACCAATAAACTGTCTTTGTCCAAACAATAGCTAATAACCAGCCCCCTAAAATATCAGTAGGGTAATGGACTCCCAAATATAGACGTGTCCAAGCGATTAGTAATAAATATAAACTTCCCCAAATTAAACAAATATTATGCCAAATAGTGCCTCTAGTAATTAATAAAAGTGCCATTACTAGAGTCATGCTTCCCATGGCGTGACCACTAGGAAAAGAAAAACTATGGGGTAGATAAAATACATCCCAAAGTTGGGGGCGCATTCTTTGAAAGCTAAGTTTAACGATTAAATTAACCAGAGAACTACTGAAAATTGTTACAATCAAATAAGCTAAAATTAAAGGTTTTTTTTGATAAGCTAATAAGAGCCAAATCGGTAAACTTAAGATAATAATTCCCGTCACTTCTCCTAAATCAGTTGTCATGATGGCTAGTTGATCTAAAATAGGTTGACTCTGACTATGAATCCCTAATAAAATTGCACTATCCCAAGCTAATTTATCGGAAAAGTTACTAACTGTAAAACCAAGAAAAATAAAACTGAGTAAAGCTAAAATTACTCCTATTGTTAATTGATTGGATTTATGGTTGATTTGATTCATTGTGATTAAGATTATACTATAGTCATGTATATCATAGAAAAATGGATAATTACTTTTTAGTCTGTGGATTAGGAAGTCTTGGACAAAATTGCGTGGTTGCACTGAAAAAATTTAATGTACCAGTGATAGCTATCGAACAAGAAAAAACTTCTCAACCTTGGGAAATTCCTCAATTATTGTTACTATTAGACGATATCATCCTAGGAGATTGTCGTCAAACAGAGGTACTGCAGAAAGCTAAAATAGCCAAATGTCGGGCAGCTTTAATTGTAACTAGTAATGAGAAAGTTAACGCAGAAACCGCGATCGCCATTCGTCAACTTAATCCTAATACTCGATTAGTAGTACGTTCTAGTAAAGAAAATCTGAACATATTACTAGGAGAACAACTAGGTAATTTTATCGCTTATGAACCAATCCAATTACCCGCGTCGGCTTTTGCTTTAGCTGCGTTAGGAACAGAAATTTTGGGATTATTTAGTTTAGATAAACGTAGAATCAGGATAACTAGACGTCAGATTAACTCAAAAGATCCTTGGTCAAACAATAAGTATATTTACGAAATTAATAACAAGACTCGACGGTTACTAACTCATACTCCTGATCATTATGCTCAAATTGAGACAAACTTTCATCAATGGGATGGGGAATTAAAAATCCAGAATGGAGATATTCTTATCTATGCTGAAGTAGTAGATGATTTTAAAGAAGAATCTGTGCAAATATCCCCAACTAGACAAAATTGGCGTCAAAAACTGGTAAACTTGCGCAAATCCTGGAAACCATTTGTCCGCAATTTCGGGAAATTAAGTTTAAGTCAACAGATACGAGGAGTAGCAGTTATTTCTGGTTTTGTCGTGATGATCTTATTGATGATCGGTACAATTTTATTTGAGAGATTTTATGAAGAAACCAATTTAGTCTCGGCTTTTTACGCTACCGCTACTCTGTTATTAGGAGGTTATGCTGACTTATTAGGAGATTTTGAACCCAACGAGTCTATCCCTTGGTGGTTACAGTTATTTGCTTTTATCTTGAATTTAATGGGTACAGCTTTTGTAGGAATTTTATACGCCTTATTAACAGAAGCTTTACTCTCTTCTAAATTTGAGTTTACCAAAAGTCGTCCACCTATTCCTCAAGCTAATCATATCGTGATTGTTGGTTTAGGTAGAGTAGGTTGTCAAGTAGCAAGTTTATTACAAGAATTGGGTCAAGATATCCTCGGAATCAGTTTTAATCAAGACTTTGATAGAAGTATATTACCGAAAATGCCTTTAATCGTGGGTAATTTAAACGAAGCTTTAGCTAAAGCTAACTTGAAAAAAGCTTCTAGCGTGGTTGTGGTTACAGATGATGAGATGTTAAACCTAGAAATTGCTTTAATGGCAAAAACCGCCAACCCAAGAAATAATCTAGTTATTCGTACCGATGGACAAGATTTATCTAATAATCTCAGTAAATTACTCCCCGAAGCCAAGATTTTAGAAGCTTATCAATTAGCATCTGAAGCCTTTGCTGGGGCGGCTTTTGGTGAGAATATTATCGCTGTCTGTCCGATTGAGAATCAAAATATCTTAGTTACAGAATATCAGATTGAGGTAGATGATACCCTCAAAGGTTTATTAATCTCAGAAGTAGCTTATGGTTATGGAGTAGAAGTAATTGCTCACGCTAAACCCTCTCAAAATCTTACTCTAATGCCTTCAGATGATCTTCAATTAGTAGAAGGCGATCGCCTAGTTGTCTTAGCTACGGTAGAAGGTTTACAACGTATCGAAGAAGGTCAGCTCAATCTTGATGCTAAACAATATTTTATCCGAGTGGAAAAAGCCTTAAACTCTGAAGCTGCTTTTAGTGGGGCTAACTTAATTGTCCTAATTTCTGGGTGTTCCGTTCCTCAAGCTAGAGAGTTATTTCAACATCTTCCTGCTACTCTTGATGTACCTTTATATAAACAGCAAGCAAATCGATTAGTTAGGGGTTTAAATAAACGACAGGTTAAAGCTATAGTGTTAGAAAATAGGGAATAGCGGCTGTCAATAAATGGGCTATAATATAGAAGCAATAAAGTATTATCTTTATACTATACAAACCTCCTCATAATGTTACGTAACATACTTCAAAACGTTAGAGTTCTAGATCCCGTTTCTCGACAAGAACAAATAGCAGAATTACTTATTGTCAATGATGTTATTGAGACAATAGCGACTAAAATTAATGAAATCGACGAAGACACCACAATTATTAATGGTCAAGATTTAATTGCAGGTCCTGGATTAGTAGATTTGTATAGTCATAGTGGCGAACCTGGTAATGAAAGTAGAGAGACACTATTAACTATAGCTAAAGCAGCTAAAGCAGGGGGTTATACTCGTGTAACCATTTTACCCGATGTTACTCCCCCTATCGATAATTTATCTGTTCTAGAATCATTACAACAAAAAACAGCCAAACTAGCTGAATTGACTACCCTGCAATTTTGGGGAGGGTTAACCCTTGGTCATCAAGGACAACAAATGAGTGAAATCAGGGAATTAACCCCTAAAGTAGTAGGATTTACTGATGGTTATCCCGTTGATAACCTTAATTTGTTGAGAAGATTACTAGAATACTTGCAACCATTAGGTAAACCCATAGCATTAGTTCCCTCCCATAGTAAACTTAAGGGTAATGGCGTGATGCGTGAAGGTATAGCCTCTATTCGCTTAGGATTACCTGGAAACCCCGCTCTGAGTGAAGCGATCGCCATAGCAGCAATTCTCGAATTAGTCGCTACCATTTCTACTCCTGTACACCTAATGCGGATCTCTACAGCTCGTGGAGTAGAATTAATCAAACAAGCTAAAGAAAAAGGGTTACCCATTACAGCTAGTACAACTTGGATGCACCTACTCTACGATAGCGAAGCAGTGAGTACTTATGAACCCAATTTACGTTTAGAACCACCCCTAGGTAATCCAGAAGACGTACAAGCCTTGAGAGAAGGCGTTAAAACAGGAATAATCGACGCGATCGCCGTAGATCATAGCCCCTATACCTACGAAGAAAAAACCCTCGCTTTCGCTGAAGCACCTCCTGGAGTAATTGGTTTAGAATTAGTTTTACCATTATTATGGTCACGTTTTGTAGTTAATGACGATTGGTCACCCTTACAATTATGGCAAGCCTTAAGCACTAATCCCCTAACCTGTTTAGGAGAACAACCAATCTCTTGTTTTACCCAATTTCAACCAGAAATGATTCTTTTTGCACCTCAACAAACCTGGACGGTTAATCGTAGTAATTTACACTCTTTATCTAGTAATACTACCTGGTGGGGGAAAACAATTACGGGAAGAGTACTTGACTTGAGTAACTTAACCGAATGATGTTAAAGAAAATGTTACCATCGAGCTTAAAACAAAAACTATAGCTTATAATTTCAATACTAAGAATAATCAGAAAACTATTAAAACTTCCAATCAATGGATTATCTGCTAAAAATTAACGATCGCCAAATTAATAACGACGAGTTACTACCTATATTAGGTCAACATTTTATGTTACCACAATTAGCCAGAGAAATAGTCATCGCTGACGCTATTAAAGGGATAGAATGTACTCCCGAAGAAAAAGAAATGGCTAAACAACGATTTTTAGCAGAAAATCAACTAAAAAACGAAGAAGACGTCAAAAACTGGCTCAATAAAGCAGGAGTACAACCAGAACAACTAGAAGACCTGATTTTACGTAAACTAAAAGTAGAAAGATTTAAAGAACAAACCTGGTCAGATCAATTAGAAAACTATTTTACTAAACGCAAAAAACACCTAGACCAAGTAGTTTATTCTTTAATTAGAACCAAAAATACTGGAATAGCCCAAGAATTATATTTTCGTATCTTAGAAGGAGAATCAGACTTTAAAGAATTAGCTAAAAAATATTCTCAAGGAATAGAAGCAGAAACTCAAGGTCTAATTGGACCTGTAGATTTAAGCGTTCCCCATCCCCAAATCGCCGAAGCTTTAGCTAATAGTGAACCAGGAAAACTATTTGAACCAATGAGAATAGGAGAATGGATTGTGATTATGCGTCTAGAAAACCTAATTAGAGCCAAACTAGACAGGCAAAACACAAGAAGATTACTAGACGAGCTATTCCAACAATGGTTACAAGAACAAATGGACACAAAAGTATTCTTTTTTAACAAAAATTAACAAAAAAACTATGGTATATACAACAACAGCAGTCAGAGAATTTTTGGCGAATACCCCGCCATTTTCAGAACTACCAGAAGAAACAATTAACTATCTATCTCAAAAAGTAGAACCATTACGGTACTCTATAGGCGGAGTAATCCTCAAAAAAGATGAAATGGCATCTCAAGTAGCCATTATCAGTGAAGGAGAAGTACGCTTACTAGGGCGAGATCCTCGTAATCATAAACTAATCACCGTAAAAATGCTCAAACCAGGAGCAGTTGTAGGCTCAATTAATTTAGCTAGAGGAATAGCCACAGAAACAGCGATCGCCTCCTCAGACAATGGGATAGTCTGTTTAACCCTCAAAAATAGAGATTTTCTGGAACTAGTAGAACAACATCAGGTACTCAAACAAGCATTTAGAGAAAAATGTACAATTTTAGAAATCTTTGAACTATTAGGTTATCAACTCGATAAAACAGCCAAAGGACAAGGAAACCTAGAAGAATTAGCCACAGAATTACTCCCCTCTAGCCAAATTTATACCCTCTACCCAGGAGCAATCAAAGCCCAAGATCACCCCCAACTAACCAACCCTGATTGGATTTGGTTACTCAGTAACGCTACTCAAGAATTAGACCTACCCCCAGGAAGTATCCTAGACATCACAGAACTAGAAAATATTTCCCTTAACCAACCACTCAGACTAGTAGGTGTACCAGTTAAGCAATGGGAAAAAGTTCAAAGTAAAGCAATATCACCCGTAGTTAAAACCCTAGTCTTAGAGACAGAAACACCAGAAGTAGAAGCAAAAACAGAAGCAACAGATAGTATCCCCGTAACTGTCAATCCCCTCAGACCAGAAACACCCCTAGAAGAACAGACAACAACAGACAAAGAATACCCCTACGTCAAAGGGAAAAGTCCCGAAGACGCAGGAGTAGCTTGCTTTCATATGCTCAGTAAATACTACGGGATGCCCTTCCGTAAAGACGTCATCGCAAGAATTATTAAAGATAACTTAGAGCAACATGGAAGTATATCTCTAGATTTATCTGGGGCGATTTCAGAATTAATGGGTTTAAACGCCCAACTACTGCAAATGCCTAAAGAAGCAGTAACCAAGATTAATCCACCAGCGATCGTCAAATGGCAAGGCGGTTTAACCATCATCTACGAAATAAGCGATCGCAACGTAGTCTTAGGAGTACCAGAAATAGGGGTTCTCAGACGTAACGTCGATGACTTCCTCAACAGTTGGGAAGAACCCTATCAAGTTTTACTACTCAAGAAAACCAAAGAAACCCCCCAAGAAAAATTTGGCTTAAGTTGGTTTCTACCTTATATTCAAAAGTACAAAAGAATACTTATAGAAGTATTTGTTGCCTCCTTTTTTGTCCAACTATTCGCCCTAGCCAACCCCTTGATGATTCAAGTAATCATCGATAAGGTTATCGTTCAAAATAGTCCCGATACCCTACAAGTATTAGGGATATTGTTGTTAGTTTTAGCAGTATTTGAAGCGATACTCTCCACTTTACGTACCTACCTCTTTGTGGATACCACCAACCGTATCGACATGAGTCTAGGTTCAGAAATAATCGACCATCTACTCAGGTTACCCCTAAGATACTTTGAACGTCGCCCAGTAGGGGAAATTTCCACCAGAATTAACGAACTAGAAAACATCCGTCAGTTTCTCACAGGAACAGCCCTCACAGTAGTACTAGACGCTGTCTTCTCAGTGATTTACGTCATTGTGATGTTTATCTATAGTCCCCTATTAAGCTTTGTTTCCCTAGGAATTATTCCTCTGTTTGTAGCCTTAACCTGGTTTTTCTCCCCCATTATTCGGAAACAAATACGAGAAAAAGCCGAACGTAACGCTAAAACCCAATCCCATCTAGTGGAAGTAATGACAGGGATTCAAACAGTCAAAGCCCAAAACATCGAACTACGTTCCCGTTGGCAATGGCAAGAAAATTACGCTCGTTACGTGGATACAGGCTTTAGAACCGTCATTACCTCTACCCTAGCGAGTTCAGCTAGTAACTTTCTTAACAAACTCTCAGCCCTATTAGTCCTCTGGGTGGGAGCATATTTAGTATTGCAAGGAGAATTAAGTTTAGGACAATTAATCGCTTTCCGTATCATTTCAGGTTATGTAACCTCCCCTATCCTCCGCTTAACCCAACTGTGGCAAAACTTCCAAGAAACCGCTTTATCTTTAGAACGTCTTAGTGATATCGTTGACTACCCCCAAGAAGCAGAAGAAGATAGAGATAACATACCTATGCCTTTAATCGTTGGGGAAGTAGAATATAGAGATGTTTGTTTCCGTTTCAAACAACATGGACCTCTACAACTACGTAATGTTGACTTAAAAATTGCTCCCCAAACATTTGTAGGAGTAGTGGGCGAAAGTGGCGCAGGTAAAAGTACCCTAACCAAACTATTAGCCCGTTTATACGAACCAGAAGCAGGACAAATACTCATCGATGGCTACGAAATCAATAAAGTAGAACTATACTCACTACGTCGTCAGATTGGGATGGTCCCCCAAGAAACCCTACTCTTTGACGGAACAATTCGAGATAATATCGCCTTAACTAATCCCGATGCAACCTTTGAAGAAGTAATCGAAGCAGCTAAAATAGCCGTAGCCCACGACTTTATTATGAGCCTACCTAATGGCTACAATACCAGAGTCGGAGAAAGAGGAGCCGCTTTATCTGGAGGACAACGTCAGAGAATCGCGATCGCTCGTTCTGTCTTACAAAAACCCAGACTATTAATCCTAGACGAAGCAACCAGCGCCCTAGACTATACCACAGAACGTAAAGTCTGTAATAACTTAATCAAAGTCTTTAAAGATCGTACTGTTTTCTTCATCACTCACCGTCTCAGTACCATCCAAAACGCCGATTTAATTGTCTTAATGTCAGAAGGGAAAATCACTGAAAAAGGTAGCCATCAACAACTGATGGCTATGGAAGGACTGTACTATACTCTTTACCAAAAAGACCGTCAAAAAGCCCAACAAGAATAACTAATCTTTTAAGGATTCTAAAAGCCAATTTTGGATATCCCGAAGTTCCTCAGTAGAAATGTGAGAGATATTCAGCATACCACGCAGTAGCTGTAATCTCTGATAAAAGACATTTTCAATCTGGGGATATTGTCCAAGATTAGTCTTAACAGGTAAATCAGCTAAGGGTAATTGCTCAATTTGTCTAGTCAAAGCAGGATTTAAAGGTAGATGTTGATTTTGCCAACCTAAATATTGACAAAGACAAGTTAATAAATTAAGGGCGATTTGAGGTTGTCTAACTTGACGATAGAGTAAATTGACAGCAATTTGTGTACTTCTCTCTACGTCGCTAAATCTGGCGCGATAATCCTCTGGTTGTCCTAAAGAAATTAAACGCGCGATCGCCCAAGCTGCTTTCTCCTGGTGAACTAAGTGTTGACTATTTTTGAGAATACCTAGTAAAAAATTGAGATTATCACCAGTAGGTTGAGCACATTTACCAAAAGAATTGAGCAAATTAATCCCTATGGGTCTATGTTTGAGAAAGAGATAATTTTCCCGTAAAGATCTCTCAAATCCAGACCAAAATAGTTTACCTGGAGTTTCCGCGATCGCCGTTAATAAATCATTAGGTAACCCTGCTAAACGATTATCTAATTGAGACTTAATCCAAGTTTGAAAGCGTTTTTCTAAGGTAATGACATTTTGCTCTTGAGGATCAGTAGCATTAAAGATTTTACTCAAAGCCATCACCGCCAGCCAAACTTGAGTATTAACCAAATTAGTCTGAGCATAAGTTCTTCTTTCCAACCAAGAGAGCATATTTTGGCTGATTCGCAGACGGTTAGCGGCGATCGCGCTTTGAATTTCTAAATCTTTACGCTCCCGATGGAAAGCAGCGCTATTATGATTATGAGTAAGATGGATAGCTAGTGTTTCCCATTTTTGCAGATTAACTCGTAATTCTGGATTTATTTCCCTTCCCTCTCTACCTCTGGGTATAGAAGGAATAGGTAAAGAGTCTCTAGGTTGCTCAGCTATAGTTACTTGTTCAATTTCAGGAGCTACTTCTAGAGGGAATTTTTCTTCACCAGGTCCGATTAAAGTTAATAACAGACGGCGATCAAAAGTATATTCTACCTCTAACTCTAACTCACAACCAGGAGTCAGATTACTTTGCCAAATCTCAGCTAAAGATACCCTTCTCAGGCGTTGCAACGTTGTATTACAACCAGGTTTACTCCCCATTCCTACCCAGATTTTAAACATCAGATAACCTTGATCAGCATTAGGTATGCGAAACTGATCTAAACGAGTTTTATAGGGATATTTTTGACCCTGTGCTACCAATAGACGTAAACCTTCTTCCCCATTTTCACTCACTTCCAGATAAATATTGGTAGGATTAACCAATTCTAGTGGTTGTAGCGCTCCAGCAGCATATAATGCAGCTCCACGAGCTACGGCTAAATCAGGGTTACCATCTTGCAAAATAGGAATATTTCCGCCAAACAACTGTTGTAAACGTTCATAAATCGGAGGAAAATAAGTCATTCCCCCATTTAACAACACCGCTTGTATGTTAGGAAAAGCACCTGTACTTTGTTTAGCTTTGAGAAAAACTTCTAAAACTGGAACAACTAAAGTATTAAATCTATCGGTAAAGGGAGGTAAATCAAAAGCATTCTCTTGATCTAAACGAACTAAACTATCTAGAGATAAATCTTGACACAAAATGGGGGCTAAAATTGCCCTCATCTTTTCTACGTTAATATAATAACGAATCAGAAAAGTCGAATTAAGAAAATCCCCCTGAAAAGGATAATTAAAATTATCCTTTTCAGGAGCAAAGGTATATTCTGCTCCCCATAATTTTTTAAACCTTTCAGCGTAGATAATCAACTCATAACGCAACTTTTCTTGTTCAGGAGTACTCAGGGAATAATACTCAGCTCTAGATGAAGAATGATTAAGAATATAATCAACGATTAACTCATCAATATTATCCCCACCTAAACGAGTGCGAGAGCCAATAGCGATATCTTCTATTAAAAAACGTCGCGTACTTTGATCATAATGCACTTGGTGTAAAGTAATATCGAGAGTTCCCCCTCCTAAATCATAAACCAGGATATTAGAAGGTTGAAAAACATCAAAGGGAGCTTGTATCTCTCCCATTTCTACGCGATGGAGAAAGTCGTATAATGCAGCTTGTGGCTCTGCGATTAAGACTACTTCTTCTTCTTTCCATCCCGCTAACACCGCTGCTTTTTTAGTAGCGGCGATCGCATCTGTTTCATAGGAAGCAGGATGAGTAATCACTGCTCCCTGCATTTCCCCGTATCTCTGTTGCAGTTGATTGCGACAAAACCCTAATACCTTAGCTGCTGCCATTTCTGGTGTAATCTTACCAAAACTCAACTGATATTGATAAGCATCCCCACTAGAGTTTACACAACCCATTTGATGTTTCCAAGCTAAGATAGTTTTATCCCGAAAGGGATAAGCGTGAGCTTTTACATGTGCTCCTACTTCTGCATTTTCATCAGAATTAAATCTCACCGAGGAGGGAATAGTTTTATTACTAACCAATCCTCCTTGTTCGTTTCTGACGGGTAATTCTACCACTGAGACTCGCCAATCTCCCCTGATTTGGTTTAAATCAGCTCTAGCAATTACTGTATTAGTTGTGCCTAAATCTATACCCAAATAAGATGGGCGCATTGTTTCTTGGAGAATTTCCACATAATCGGCTGTTTCTCGCAATTTACGCCCCATTTGCTCATTACCTATGACTAGGCTCTGAATTTTTTGTTGTCTCAGTTGGTGTAATAATTTAGCGTAGCCATTATCGTTACTAACAATGGCTATAATCTTTAATTGAAATTGCATATTAGCAATTATTTCTAAGACAGTTTGGGCAATCAGATTATCTACTTCTTGAGAGACTATATCTAATCCTGGGGTTATTTCAAAATGATATTTAAACTTGCGAAAATCACCCCCATAAGCGGCTAATACTGCTGGAGTATTGGCAAAAGCTCTCCGAGTTTTAATCTCACCATATCTAGCACAAATTGTCTCTAGATTATGTAACTTGGGTTTAAGATTATCTAAATCTAATAATAAAGCTAAGTTAGGCATTTTTATGCTCCTTCATTTTCTGATATTTCGGCAACTCTAGCGGGAGTAATTACTTGATTTCCAACTCGCCAACCTGGATAAACACAACGAACTTCTTTATAATCGGTTACCTCGGTAAATGGCGTTCCTTCTATATAGGCGTATTCCCCTAATTCTTCTCCACTAATTATTAAGGTTTCGTCAGTATTTTTGGGAAAATATTCTAATTTAACTGACTCTAACCCTTTTAATAGATTCTCTAAAAAAATTAAAACACTCAATGATTCTCTTGAGTTTAAAGATAAATTATCTTCAGTTTTTTCTAACTCTTTTAATCTTGTATGAACCCGATAAATTTGGTCAAGAGTTGGTTGTGATTGATTTTGTAAAATCTGTGCAAATTGAATTACTGCTTCTTGAAATGATTCAGTTTTGAGAGTTTCTATGGTTTCTTTTAATTCTTTATTTTCCACTTCTAACCAATCTATTTGTTGTTGTAATTTTGTTTCCGTTTCTCCTAACTCTTGCACTAAATTTTGAGCTGTTTGTTGTTGAATATCTCGCCGAGTAATCTTAAATTCTTTGAGTAACTCATAGGCAAACTCTTTGAGAAACATAGATGATCCCCAATAAACTAACTCTTTGTATCCTTTTGATTGGTCTAAAATTTTTTGTGCTTCTTTTGGCAAGAAATTGGCTAAAATCTTGAGAAACAAGAAAGTTTTTTCAGATGAGCCATAGATTTTATCTAATAACTCAATAAATTGATTCGTTTTAAGTAAATCTTCCCCCACATTTTCCCCGATTACCTTTGGTAAGAGATTAACAAATTCAGTAGCTATTTTTTCAATTGTAGCTAAGACATCAGTAGGATTATTGCGAAATCTGTTAGAAAGATGAAAATAATAATTATCAGCGGTTTTTTGCTGATTTTCAGAAAAATTTTCTTGAATAAGATCTGACCATTCTAAATCAGTTTCTTCTAGAAGAATTTCTACGCATTTATGTTGAATGGGAGCTTTTCTATGTTGATAGTCTTGTTTATCTTTATTGCGTGGAATTAGTTTTAGATAGTTATTATCACAAAAAAGCGCTAATTCTGTCCAAGGAGAAATTTGAAGCTGATTAACGAATTGTCTTTTGATGGGCTTCCCTGAGCTTTCTCTAGGCATAACTTAAACCTGATGTGCTGGATATTTACTAACTTATCAGGCTTTATTTTGGATTGTGTACAATATGAAGATAATTGTAATATTTTTTAACTAGGCGTTATGAACAAACCAATAGCTAACCAAATTAAAAAGCAGAGATGAGTTAGTGTTAAAGCTTGGGTTACGATTTCTAGAGTCAAAGGATAGAGAGGATCTCCCAAAAGAGGTTTAGTTACGATTACCCCTTGGTAACTATTTTCTCCCCCCAATTGCACACCCAAAATACCACTATAAACCGCTTCGCTCCAACCAGAATTAGGGCTGGGATCTTGTGGCGCATCCCTTTGACAAATCTTCCATACTTGTAAAGGTTTACCAGATATTAAACCTAAAGTAAACACTGTTAGACGAGTTGGCAACCAAGTCAAACGATCTTCAATATTGGCGCTAAACCAACCCAAATCAGTATAAGGCTCTCGACGATAACCTATCATGGAATCTAGGGTACTAGCCGCTTTATAAGCCATAGCTAGAGGTACAGGTCCAATAACTGGTATAATCCCTCCTAAGATAGCGTAGAATAAGGGCGCTGTAACTCCGTCAGTAGTATTTTCTGCTATTGTTTCTACTACGGCTCTTAATACTTCCTCCACAGAGAGATTAGCTGTATCTCGACCAACGTATCTACTAAGACAAGAGCGGGCTAACTCTAAATTATCTTCCCTGAGTGGTTGGATTACTTCTAAAGCTGCATCAGTCAAACTACGGGTAGCAAAACATGAAGCTAATAAAATAACTTGAGTAACTATCCCTAACCAAGGGTTAATCACGGTTAAAACAGCAATAATTAACCAACTAATTATACCAGTACCCAAAATTAAACCTATACCTAAGACAACCCCTAACAGACGTCTTAATCGTGGTGATTGTGTGAGTTGAATCGTCCAATTAGTGAAAAGATTAATCAACCACCCCATCACTTGTACAGGGTGCAATAGTCCAACAGGATCACCAATCAGATAATCTAGTAGCGCCGCTAATAATAAAATCACCTTGTCAATTTTAAGTACATTTAGAAAAATTTTAATAAATCTCTTGCACAATTGAGATTTTATCTGCTATACTAACAAAGGTTAAGGCTCAGTAGCTCAGTAGGTTAGAGCAGAGGACTCATAAGCCTAAGGTCGGCAGTTCAAATCTGCCCTGAGCCATATCAATATTTTAATGGTTTTCTTTTAAAATCAAGGGTTAGTCATCTGTTTGGCTCTTCCGTATCTGTGGTGATAACTAAAACAAGAGTGGTTATAGGGAACTCCCGAACAGTTAATCAACTCATCCCGTATCTTAACTCCTCCCTACGAACTCGACTTCATTTTTAGCCTTTTATTTTCTATTTGAGATAAGATACTCTAGTACTCTAGTGTTAGGGGG
This sequence comes from Gloeocapsa sp. DLM2.Bin57, assembly GCA_007693955.1. Taxonomy (NCBI): domain Bacteria; kingdom Bacillati; phylum Cyanobacteriota; class Cyanophyceae; order Chroococcidiopsidales; family Chroococcidiopsidaceae; genus Gloeocapsa; species Gloeocapsa sp. DLM2.Bin57. The sequence continues at coordinate 1,436 of RECR01000040.1, read as the reverse complement.
CTTTAAAAACCCCCATTAGACAAAGATATTATACCAAGTTGCCTTAAAAAAACCAATATGGCAAGTTATGTCATAGCGACCGAAGGGAAGCTATCCCAGGGATTAATTAACTTGAGAGCAGTTTATATTACTCGTTAATTTTTAACTCCTTTACCAAAAAATTTAGGTGGTTCACTGAGTGTGTAAACTTGAGTTTCAGTAGCGATCGCCTGACGAATATAGAGAGGGGTATTCAACATACCCAATAATCCTACTCCATCGAGGGCTTTAAAACCACCATGAGTTTGGTTAGCTAACAATTGATCTATCTCCCCAGGTAAGGGTTGGGTTTCTAGGGTTACTTGTGAAGCTAAAGCGAAACCCCAAGCTGATCCATAAGTAGTAGTCGGAGAGAAATAAGAATGAACATTAGGAAAAACCGCCTTGAGGGTATTAACTAAACGTGCGTGTAATTGTAAATTAGCGGGTGCTACAGGACCTGCTTGAATTACTACTATCCCTTGAGGACTCAACACTTTTTGTAACTTTTGATAATATTCTTTGGTAAATAGAGCAAAAGATGGGCCTTCTTCGATAGGATCTGATAAATCAGAGATAATTACATCCCAAGTCTGAGAAGTTGTATCTAAAATCTCTAACGCATCAGCGATGACTAATTCTACCCGAGGATCATCAAAAGCATTTTGGTGCATTTCTGGTAGATGTTGACGACAAGCTTCCACTACTTCTCCATCGATATCTACCATCATCACCTTAGTTACACTTTTCCACCGCAATACTTCTCTAATGGTAGCACCTTCACCACCTCCTAAAATCAGTACTGTTTGGGGTGATTTATGAGCGATCATCGCAGGATGTACTAAAGCTTCATGATAGAGAAATTCGTCTCCTGTACAAGATTGCCATTTACCATCGAGTACCAAAGCTTTACCATAAGCACCACTTTCCACGATATACATTTCTTGATAAGCGGTTTTCTGGTAAGCCAGAATTTTATTAACCCCATGTACATAAATATCCCAAGGAGTGATATACTCACTAACCCACATATCCGCTTTTAGTTCTGTACCAGCCATATATCCCTTCTCCAAGAGTCAAAACCTTTATTATAACTTATTTTGCACTCTCAAGCAAGAATTAAAATTCTTAACTTTAATTACTTAAGTATAACTTAATGTAGTTTTAGGGCAAATTTGCTAATAATTTTAATAGTTTTTAATATACTTCTTTACTTAATTAAATTATTGAGTATATAGCATTACAAGTTAATATTAGCACATGTTAAAGTTATGAAACCGAGTACTAATCTACTTTTGCCTGAGTGCATGATTGCAAGAGAGCCTTGCACGTAGTGCTATAACGAGTAATAAGATTTTTTGGCTGTGACATACTCCTACACCGAATCAAAGATTACGCTGTAGGCTTCTTGTCTTTCA
>RECR01000039.1 GCA_007693955.1 Gloeocapsa sp. DLM2.Bin57 | reverse complement strand
GTCTCCCTTGTCTTACCTCATGATAACTTTTCTGTAAAAAACCTACACTTGTGAGTCTCCCCATCTCCCCACACCCTACAAACTATTCCCTATTACGGTAGTGGTTGTGCACCAGGGATAGAAAAACCGCGGTCTTGTAGCATTTGTCGTGCATCATTACCAGGTCGATAGTTAAAACCATAACCCGCGTCTTCATCCATGATTTTTGGTGTTAACATGATGATCACTTCCCGACGATCGTTGGTAGAGTTAGTTCTTCTGAATAAAGCTCCTAAAACAGGTAGATCACCGAGAATGGGTACTTTACTGACTGTACTTCTTTCTGCATCTTCAATAATACCTGAAAGAATTAAGGTCTGACCATCCCGCAGACGTATCGAACCAGAAGAAAGTTTTCTTGTATTTAACAGAGTAATCTGGTTAACTGCTCCTGCTCCACTATTAAAGCTTTGTGTTCCTCCTGGTGAACTTATTTCAGGATTAACCACTAAGCTAATAAAACCGTTATCGTCTATCCTTTCTACCCGTATCCCTAAGGTTAACCCTGCATCTTGAATAGTTGGTGTTGTAGTTCTGACACCACTAAGAGGATCTACTTCTGTTTCAATGCCTGTAACAACTCCTTGAGTTAACTCAACACGAGCATCTTGAGCTTCTTGTACAACCAGGGTAGGGTCTGTGAGTATTTTCGCATTACCACTTTGTACCTGAGCTTCTAGAGTCAACAGAAAGCGATTGGGGAATTGATATAAACCAGGTAACTCATAAGTGTATTCTATTTTGCCATCATCATCAATCTCTATATCAGAAAGACCAGGTTGAAAAGGATTATTCCGCGTGCCAAAACCTGGACGGGCGTAGGGAACACGACCTCCCGTGAAATCATTAAAACCTGGGGATACATCACCAAATGTGGCGTTTTGTCTATCAAAGAATATACCAGCTTGTGTTGCTCCTGGTGCTGTATCAGCAAAGGGAACAATGGTAGGATAAAAGGTACTATCTCGAGTTTGCCCAGCGCTAGGAGGGTTTGTCCCCCCAAAGTTGAGAATCGCTGTTCCTCCATCTTGGACAAAGAAACCATCATCGAAACCAAAAGAGAAACTACTATTAAAATCTTGGATATTATTGAGGTTAATATCTACTATTTTGACGTTAACTGAGACTTGACGACGACGTGCATCCAGCTGCATCAGAAAAGCTGTCGCCATTTCTACCTGACGAGGCTCACCAATCAAGTTAATGGAGTTAAGGCGATCGTCTCCTGTTACTTTTAAACCTGTCAATAGTAAAGCTGCTGTTGATCCTTCCGCTTTTTGTGCTGTCAAGGTTTGCAAGGTTGAGGCTCCTTCTGTTTCAGTAATTAAGCCATTTTGACCTGATACCCTTTCAAGAGGAACAACTACCCGTTGTACTTCTGCACCCTGACTAGCTAAATAGAGTGAGGCACTCTGGACATCAACCTGATTGAGTCGTAGAGTTCGGCTGATTAAATTGCGCGCACCATCGGGTAAAGCTGCACCGATAAAAATAGTATTACCACGGCGATTAGCTTGCAATCCTGAAATCATTAACACCGAGTTAAATACATCTTCGATAGACTGATTTTCTAGATCTAAAGAAATAGTGGGATTAATTTGTGTTCCTTCGGTAGCAGGACTATCGGTAAAAATTACGTTTAATCCTGCATTGCGGGCTAATAACTTAAGTACCTCTTCTACGGGAGCATCTCGCAGCACTAAACGAGGTACGGTAATATTAGTACCCAAATCAATTCTATCTAAGGAAGCGTCCATATTGGAGACTGCGATATCTCCTACAGGAGGTGCTACCGCTCTAGGTGCTAAAGGTGGTGGAGCTGGTGGTGTCAGGGGAATGGATTGAGGTAAGGGTGGTTGTTGTGAGCCCATATTCTCATGATGAGACTGATTTTGCTCGATGATAATCGTAGGATTAGGGACTAACACATCTTGGGCAATAATCATCTCATTAGGCTGAGATTCTTCTATTTCCTGGTGAAAATGAGCAGCATTGATGGGTAGAGTGTTCACCAACATTGCTACTGTTCCTGTTAATATGGCTAGGTTACTAGATCTTGTTACCATTGTTCACTCCTCAAAAATTGTTTAAGTTATCTTTGTTAGTTTGCTGCTTCTGCTTCTGCTTCTGTCTCTGGTTGAGCTAAATTAGCTGGATCTTCTGGTAAGATAGCGTCTATTTTAAACGTTGTCGTCAAGATAGTCTCTCCTTGGACAGAAATTTGTCCTTGTCTATAAACATAGGTAGGACTTTCGCTGACTTGAGTTTGGAAGTCTTTGATTAACAGTAATGGTTGCAACCTTTCGATGTCTTGAATTACTGCTTGAGTTTGCTCAAAAGTTCCCACTATGGTTACATTATTAGTTTGACGTTTGAGACGGTTATTGACTAACTCTCCTAGAGAACCATCTGTAATCAAGACAGATCCTTCTCCCTCGGGTTGAAAGGTAACCAGTTTAGCTTGATTTGCTTCAATAGAACTGTTTAAATCTATTAACATTGTATCTAGAGAGTTTTCATCACTAAACATGGCAAAAACTTGAGGTTCTAATTGCAATTCTCTGTCTAATTCTGCTTGAGTTTCTCCGATTCTTCTCTCTACTTCTCCTGATTTTAACTGTCTAAGTTGACCTTCTTTTTGTCGTTTATCTGTTTCTAATTCTTGTTTATTTTCCATAGCGGGACTCACCATGCTACTCCAAACATACCAAAATGCTCCTAAGCCTACTAAACCTAGTAAAATACCTCCTACTAAAGGTGTCATCGTAATGCCAAACATCTGGGGTTTCTTGGTACTCTCTTGACCTTCTGTACCTTCAACTGTTTTAAATTCACCAGTACTATTCATCAGTCGATCGCTCCTTTTTCTTTAAGAGTGTTGATGCGGGTGACTAAACCTCTTGCTCCTTTTCTATCCAATTGAGTTAGTAATTCTGAAGCTGGTACATCATTGATTTGAGTCTCAATGGTAAATTGCACCACTGGTGGTAATTCTACATTGAGATTATTCTGATTTTCCCCCTCTAGGGTTTCTAAGGGATTGGGATTGTCTATCTCTTGGGTTGCGATAATATTTGTCTCGTTTCTATGGAGAAAGTCTGAACGTTGTAAGGTTAACAGAAAATCATTCACTTTGTTAAAAGAACTAGCAATCCCTGTTATTCTGATTACTACTGGTGGTATTCCTGTTGTAGTTTCTCCTGGGCTAGTTTGGATTGTGTTAATTTGAATTCCTTCGGGAGCTTGATCGCTGATATCTTGTAAAATTACCGATATGGGCTTGATTTGGTTAAATACACTGACTAGAGCTTGTCTATTCTCTCTAGCTTGTGTTAATTGGGTTTCTAAACTAGCTAGTTGGCTATTTTGCGCTTCTAACTTCTCTATTTCACCGTCTATTCTTCTGATCTCTGTGGCTATCTCCTCTTTTTGTTGGTTAGTTACAAATAGAAAACCTAATGCGAGTAAAGGTAGTGCTAGTAAAACAGCTCCCCCTGCGTATAGGGGTACTTTACTTTGTTCTTCTCCTTGGGTTTTTTTACTGAGAGTACCCTTGGCTATTTCTGCTTGGAGAGCGCGATCTTTGAGGAAATTGATATCTAGATTATACATTTTTTTCACTCATCCTTAATCCTAAACCGAGGACTGTTGCTAATCCTGCTTTTTCTATAGAGTTTACCTCTTGATCCATTTGTAATGATAATGCTACAATGGGGTCAATGGGGGTTGTGGGTAAACTCAGTTTAGTGGTAAAAAATTCGTCGATTTGACCGATCGCGCTTCCTGGTCCGGTTAATAAAATTTGCGCTATTTCTACATCGTTAGCTTGATTGGTATAGAAACTAATCGAACGTCTTAATTCTTCGGTGAGTTCTCCTAATACCCTTAATAAAGACGCCATCCCTGGGTTAATATGGGTTGCTCCTGTTCCCTGGGTATCTGCAGGCGTATTGGGTATCGTTATATCCTGTAACAATGATATGTCTCTAGTTACCGGTAGATTCATCGCTTGAGCTAAAGCTGTATGTAGTTGATATATCCCTATGGGAACAGTTCGGGAAAATTGGGGTACTCCTTCGACAATAATCGCTATTTCCGTATTGTCAAATTCGATATCTACTAATACCGCGGCTTCTTGTTCGACAAATTGCCTTAATTGCTCTCTAATCGTCCGAATTAAGGAAAAACTGTTAATTTCTAAGACTTCTAACTGTAAACCTGCTTGTTTAAATGTATCTCGATAGACATCAGTTACTTCTGTTCTGGTTGCTACCAATAACACCCTAATTTTTTCGATTCCATCATCATCCACAAATTTCATCAGAGGTATATAATCTAAATCAACCTCTTCTCGGGGATAGGGTAAATATAGTGCAGCTTCGTGGTTAAGAATTAAATCTCTAGTTTCTTCGAGGCTTAATTCAGCCGGTATGGGGATAATTCTGATAATCGCTTCTCGCATTGGTACGGCACAGGCTACTTTTTTGGCTTTAATTTTCGCCTCTCTGAGTAGATCTTCGATTAATTCTGCTAGTCCGGGAGAATCAGTAATCTTTCCTTCTTGAAATAAGCCTTCGGGAATTTCTTTACTAATATATTTTCCGACTTTATTTTGATTCCCTTTTTTGACAATTTGGACAACGTTGACCTTGTCTGCAGCAATTTCTATGCCTATTCCTTGGCTTTTTTTACTAAACAGATTATTTAATAAGCTAACCATATAACATCCTAGATTAAGGTAAATATGCGATTTATTTTACTTAGTTTTGCTAAGATATTCCAATAGGTTTTAAAGAAAATTAACTAGATTAGCTAGAGAGGATTTGACTCTAGAAAACAGAGCATTGCTCTATAATAGGTACTATTAAAATTTTAAACATCAGTATTTACCGAGATTATGCAGTTAACAGCTAAAATCACCCTAGTAGGATTATTTTATTTATCTTTAGCTTTATTGAGCAAATCTACTCTCAATGCAGCTACTATAGTAGAATCAGATAGTTCAGTAACCCAGCAAGAGGATCAATCTCTGGGATTACCTGAATTAAACTTGTTCAACGGTAATAATCCAGAAGACGAGTCTGTCTTGCATTTAAAGACAACTGAGGATGATAGTTTAACCATAATCTCTCGACAAGCTAATGTGGTTAATCACAGTCAAAATATCTGGGGGAGTATTTGGCAATCTCTACAAAGATTACGATTTGATGGATTCTCTCCTGCTACCCCCATAGATTCTTCAGTAGTGTTAATAGACATTGACAGGATTATGAGCAATAGGGGGTTAGATCCTGTAGTCAATTATCACCATCAAGAGTTAGTACCAGATTTGTTATCTGAGGAAATAGATAATTTTGGAGGGGTACGGTTTGCTGTCAATTTACCACAAAAACCCACAGTAGAATTACCAGTTCAAGTCTATAGTAATTATCGTCCTGGAGTGATTCTACCCCAAAGACTGACCTCTTTTGGTGGTTTAAGAGTAGGTGTAGAGTTGCCCACAAAACCTCGAACTTATTTACCTATGACCACAGATAATGTTAGTTTTGGCAATCCACAGTTATAAACTGAATTAAGATGAAACAACTACTATATATAGAAATTCCCACACCAGATCCTGAAAAAGTAATTAACTGGTTACAAAAAACTTGGCAACCCCTTAAGGGTTTAAAAAAAGCTACCAGTGCAGGAGTTCTGGTAGAATTATCCGCAGCTAGTGTAGAGAGTAACTCTGTTCTATCTATCTTTGTTTGGTCATTGCAACGGACTACCTATCTTAAGGTGTTTAGGTATGCTCAACAAAAATTACCTAATGAAGGTTCAGTTATTAAACAATTAACACAAGAAATTAGAGCAAAATTCCCCTATCAAAGTCCCCAATTACCTGTAATTGATTTAGCCCAAAAGTCAATTTTTGACGCTTTAGCACCTTATTATCCCGAAACGGTTAAATATTTCCAAAAAATGCCTAGGGGAGAATTTTATCTGAATCGGGTATATTGGTGGGAGAAACGCTGGAGAGAACAAGTAGAAAACCCTACTCAACCAAAACAGGTAATTTTTGCTAATGCTGCTGAGACTAATTCTAATCCTGAATATGATTTAATTTACCTAGGAGGTGCGCTAGGTTCGATTCATGCTGCAGTCATGGCGCGCAAGGGTTATCGAGTACTGTTGGTAGAAAGGTTGCCCTTTGGTAAAATGAATCGAGAATGGAATATCTCCCGAGATGAAATTAAATGTTTAATTGACTTGAATTTATTGACTAGTGAAGAGGTAGAAAGTCTCATCGCTAGAGAATATAAAGATGGTTTTAATAAGTTTTTTGATGCTAATAATCCCCCCCATTTAAAAGCGAAAGTTTTACATACACCAACGGTTTTAAATTTAGCCCTAGATGCAGAAAAATTACTGAAACTTTGTGGAGAAAAGTTAATAGCTGCAGGAGGGACAATTTGGGATGAAACCGAGTTTGTTAAAGCTTATACTAGTTCAGAACAGGTTTTGGTAGAATTAGTAAATTTAGGCACAAAAGAAACTAAAAAAGCCACAGGAAGAGTTTTAGTTGATGCGATGGGAAGTGCTTCGCCGATCGCTTGGCAATTAAACGGCGATCGCACTTTTGATAGTGTTTGTCCTACGGTAGGTGCAGTAATTGAGAGTGGTTTTGAACCCCAAGTCTGGGATAGTAATTATGGTGATGTACTTAATTCCCATGGGGATATTTCCCGAGGACGTCAATTGATTTGGGAGTTATTCCCTGGTGAAGGTAAGGATTTAACTATTTATTTATTCCATTACCACCAAGTACATAAAGATAATCCTGGTTCTTTATTAGAGATGTACGAGGATTTCTTTAATATTTTACCAGAGTATAAACGTTGTGATTTAGATAAGTTGGTCTGGAAAAAGCCGACTTTTGGTTATATACCTGGACATTTTAGCGTCAGTAGTCAAGAGCGTCGGGTTGCTTTTGATAGACTGGTATTGATTGGTGATTCTGCTTCTCTACAATCGCCGTTAATTTTTACTGGTTTTGGTTCATTGGTACGTAATTTGGGTCGTTTAACGGTTTTACTAGATACCGCCTTAAATCATGACTTTCTCAGTGCTAAGGATTTAGACTTAATTAGAGCTTATCAGAGTAACGTTGCGGTAACCTGGCTATTCTCTAAAGGTATGATGGTTCCTACGGGTAAAAGCTTACCACCTGCAAGAATTAACGCGATGTTAAATACTTTCTTTGGTTTACTCGCTGATGAACCCCCTCAAGTCGCTGATACCTTTATTAAAGATAGAACCGATTGGTGGACATTTACTCGTTTAGCCTTAAAAGCTGCACAACAGAACCCGATCTTATTGTGGTGGATTGTTGAGATGGCGGGTTTTCGGGATTTATGGCGTTGGTTATTATCTTATCTGTTATTTACCCTAGACGCAGGCAAAAATTGGCTACTAGGCGGTAGCTTTACTCCTTGGTTAAAACAATCTCGTGTCTGGTTAGAAAAGCGTTTCCCTGCTTTATGGTTTAGATTACTTTGTTTTCAATATAGTCTCAGGAGATCGACTTAAAGAATCGGGTTCTAGATGGTGGTATTATTGCTATGAGTAATTAGGAGAATGAGTAGAGACAATGGCGACAATAATCATTAGTGTCATACTATGCTGTATAGTTGTTATATTTTTGGGGAAACCAGCTAATGCTTGTACCAGGGCTGTTTATTTAGGATCAGAAGATACTATAATTACAGTACGCAGCATGGACTGGTTAACTGAGATGGAAACCAACCTCTGGGCTTTTCCTAGAGGGATGAAGCGTAATGGTGCAGCAGGAGTTAATTCTTTAGAGTGGACCTCTAGATATGGTAGTGTTATTTCCTCGGTTTTTGAAAACGGAACAGTAGATGGAATCAATGAAAAAGGTTTAGTAGTAAATATGCTTTATTTAACTGAATCAGTATATCCTACTCCACTGCCTAATGATACCCGTAAACCTATGTCAATTTCTGTATGGGTACAATATTTTCTGGATAATTTTGCTACTGTAGCAGAAGCAGTAACCGAATTAAAAACAGAGCCTTTTTACGTAATTCCAACCACGAGTCCAGAAGGGAAACCTGGTACAGTACACTTATCTCTTTCTGATGCTACAGGAGACTCAGCAATTCTTGAGTATGTGGAAGGTAAGCTAAATATTCATCATAGCCGTGAATATCAAGTAATGACCAATTCACCAATCTATGAGCATCAACTAGCACTTAATACCTATTGGCAGAGTATTGGTGGTACTACCATGTTACCGGGGACTAATCGAGCAGCTGATCGCTTTGTACGTGCTTCTTTCTATATTAATGCAGTAACCCAAACCAGTGATAACCAAGAAGCGATCGCCGCGGCTTTTTCGGTGATTCGCAATGCTTCTGTACCCCGAGGGATTTCTACTCCAGGACAGCCTAATATTTCCTCGACTATTTGGCGCACAGTAGCTGATCACAAAAATAGACGTTATTATTTTGAATCAACCCGCAGTCCTAATGTATTTTGGGTAAATTTAGATGATTTAGACTTTACAGCGGGAAACCCTGTGAAAAAGCTAACTTTAACTAATGGTGAATTATTTGCAGGTAACACCGCCGCCAAATTTGAGGTAGCTGAGCCTTTCCAGTTTTTAGCAGCTACCCCTTATAGCAGTACAAAAAATGGTTAGAATGGCTTCCGAATGCCTTTGGGCTTTTCTCCTGAAGGATTTGCCCTTATGTAAATTTAATTCTTCATAAATTATGATCAATAAAATAAACCAAATTACTAGTGTGATTCTGATGACTACTTTTCTTAATATTATTAATTTAAGTAGTAATTATGTATTATCTCAAGTTGATAGTAACAATCAACAACAACCACCCGAGTTAACTCCTCAAGAAACAGAACAGTTGGAACAAGAAAGGCAAATTGAAGAAGAAAAATTAGAGGGAGAGTTAAACATTGAGCGCTCAAATCAACCGGAATGGCGAGAAGCGCCTGGCCCAGGGGAAGAATTGGATTTAGACCAGAATGTTCCTGAAAGTCCTGAAGAAGAAATAGAGGATTAAGAATAGCATGGTCAATATTCTCTAAAAAACGGTGGTGTTTACCATATTACAGCCAGGGTAAGCTCATCTAAATTCTAAAATCCGCACCCAATAAGGGTTTTTTTTAACCAAGATCAGTAAACTACCACACGCTATACCATTAGGTCAGCGTGGGATTGCTAGCCCAAAAAAAATTATCCCTGCAGGGAATTAACTTGAACTTCATCAGCAAAACTAGTAATTCTAGTGAAATGGAATGGTCCGGCGATCGAACCCCAGACCATTTCATCTGTGTCAGGATCAAAACCGCGATCGAAGCTAATCAGTTTGTGTTCGTCAATTTCAAAGCTGTTATCTAGATAGGTTTTTTTCCCTTTACGTTCTACTATACAGGCTTTTCCTGGTTTAATTTTACCTTGGAAACCACTACCTGTCCACTCTACATCCATATCGCAACCAGGCAGTTTTTCTAGGTGTTCTGGTGTAAGGGTTTTTAATAATTCTAGGTTACGAGATGCTCCAAAAAACTGCTCTTCTGCTTTAACTTTGTAATTTTCTAATTCGATCCCGTTATCTACTTGTTTGAATTTAAGTACTCGCAAACGATAGGGGGAGTTGAGGAGAAAATCATAAGCTTGTTCTAAAAATAAGCTAGTTTCTCCCCAAGTTTCAGTGGGTAAAGGACGCATACAGACTCTAATATGAGCAAAAAAGGGAGGATTGTCGTAAGCTTGTTGCTGATTACTAAAATCTGCTGCCATTAAACGGGCTAGTTTTTCTATATCTGTCATATTAGATAACATTAACTATTTTTTTAGTTTAACTATTATACAATTTCATGACCTCAGTAACCGCTAAACGAGATTGTACCCCTAAATTCAAAGAAGAACGATGTCCCCTGTCAAAATGGTCAGCCGCTGCACAAGCGATCATCGCTGCGTTGTCTGTACAGAATTGCAGTGGGGGAAAATATACCCTTAAGTCGTGTTTGCTTGCAGCTTCTGTTAAATGTGCTCTCAAACCGCTGTTAGCGGCGACTCCACCTCCAATAGCGATATTTTTAATCCCATAGTCTAAAGCACAGGCGATCGCCTTGTGAGTGAGGCTACGGGCTACTGTGGCTTGAAAACTAGCGGCTAAATCAGCCACAGGGAGATTGTCGGGATGATCTTGACGTAATTGATTGACTAGTCGCATGACAGCGGTTTTTAAACCACTAAAACTGCAGTCATAGGGATGATATCCCCCACCAGGTAGAGAGATTTTCCCTTCAGGGAGAGAAAAAGCGGCTGGGTTACCTGTTTTAGCTAAGCGATCGATTACTGGTCCTCCTGGGTAGCCTAGGGCTAATAATCTGGCTACTTTATCAAAAGCTTCTCCCGCTGCGTCGTCTCTGGTTGTTCCTAAACTTTCATATTCTCCACAATCTTTAACCAAAATTAAGCTAGTATGTCCCCCTGAAACTAATAGACACAAAAAGGGGGGCTGTAATTCTGGTTCACTGAGATAGCTTGCGTAAATATGACCTTCGAGATGGTGTACGCCTAAAAAGGGTTTATCTCGGACGATCGCTAAGGTTTTAGCTGTACTTAAGCCTACGAGTAAAGCACCTACTAAACCTGGAGCACAGGTAGCGGCGATCGCGTCTATGTCATGCCAATTTAACTCAGCATCGGCTAAAGCTTTAGCCAAGAGAGCATTAATCGTGACTAAATGTTGACGAGAGGCTATTTCTGGGACTACCCCTCCATAACTCCCGTGTAAAGAAATTTGTGACGCTACTACGTTACTGCAAATATAACGATTTTTTACAATTGCTACCGCAGTTTCATCACAACTCGTTTCTACTGCTAAAATCGTTGCCATTGCGTGATAATTTAATCTCCATGAGGTTAAGTGTGTGTTTACTACTTTAACACTCCTATACTGATTGGGAAACCTGAGTCAGGATAACCAACTCAGGCGCATTTAGTCAATGATGTTTGTGTTAACTTGCTCGTTTCTTTTGTAAAAAACCCTTAACCAATTGTAACAAAAGGAAACAAAATCTATGAGACGATTTTTCGCTTTAGTTCTAGCTTTATTGCTTTGCTTTAATTTTGCTCCCTCAGCTTCTGCTGATGATTCAGTAGCAGGATTAGTTCCCTGTAGTGAGTCCCCCGCTTATCAACAGCGCGCTCAATCCTTCCGTAACACGACCGCTGATCCTGAGTCTGGACGTAAACGCGCCGAACGCTACGCTCAAGCTCTTTGTGGTCCTGAAGGATTACCCCATCTTATCGTTGATGGTCGTTTTAACCACGCAGGAGACTTTCTCATTCCTAGCGTTCTCTTCCTGTATATCGCAGGTTGGATCGGTTGGGTAGGTCGTGCTTATTTAATCACAGTTCGAGCTGATAAAAATTCCGAAGAAAAAGAAATCATCATTGATGTACCTTTAGCTATCGGTAAAATGCTCACAGGTTTTGCTTGGCCCTTGGCTGCACTAAAAGAGTTAACATCAGGTGAACTAACTGCTCCTGATAATGAAATACCCATTTCTCCTCGCTAAGTTTTGGATCAACTGTTAATAAGGATTGAGAGATCGTTTCTATGAAAGATTTAACCGCTTTTTTTTCAACTGCACCGGTTTTGATTACTGCACTCTTAGTTTTTACCGCAGGTCTTTTGATTGAGTTCAATCGTTTTTTTCCTGATTTACTATTTCATCCTCTCCAATAGGATGATTTAAAGGATATTTGTACAGCACGGGGAAGACTTTTCCCGTGTTTAATTATTTAAAGTTCATTTTGCTATTGTTACCTACCATTTTATGGGCAATGTGATATATTCAGTTGAGAATAACTATTAAAAATGAAAAAAAACTATTTAATCCCTTCTCTTCTCAGTTTAGGTATTTTCTTACCTTCCTCTGCAATAGCGGCTACTTTTTCAAGTATTTATGGATTTGGGGATAGTTTATCAGACAGAGGTAATATTAACCAATTAGTATCAGAAGCAACAGGAGGGAATCAGACTTTTCCTCCCTCTCCTCCCTACGCTGAAGGACGATTTTCTAATGGACCGATTTGGGGAGAATTATTAGCACAACGTTTAAATATTCCGCTAATTGATTTGGCGTTTGGAGGTGCTACTACGGGATCAGAAAATACCCTTGATACAACATTACCAGGACTACCGTTATTAGGTTTACAACAACAAATTGCTAATTTTGCCCTTAATAATCCTACTGCTGATCCTACAGCACTTTATACGATTTGGATGGGTGCCAATGATTATTTACCAACAAATAGTATTGGCTTTTCTCCCTATAGTACAGATACTATTCCCTTAAGGAATATAGAAAATGCTGTTAATACTTTAGTGGGACTTGGTGCTAAGGAAATCATGATTCTTAATTTACCAAATTTAGGAGAAGTTCCCTTAACTAATGCTTCTTTAGATGGTAATTGTCCAGTTAATAATCAATTTGATGCGGATTGTTTAAATAATTTAACTAGGTCTCATAATCAGGGGTTATCTAGTTTGTTTTCGTCTTTACCTGTTGATGTTAATATTATTCAAGTTGATGTCAATACTTTACTTAATAATATTATTACTAACCCTGCACAATTTGGGTTAACTAATGTGACAGAGGGATGTTTAGACCTAAATTTTATTCCTTGTGATAATCCTGAGCAATATTTATTTTGGGATAGTACTCATCCTACCACTAGAGTACATGAATTGATCGCCAATCAAGCTTTGGAAAGCTTAGTAATTCCTGAAGCAAATACCATAGCTGGATCGATCGCCCTTGGATTAATTGGGGTGGGTTGGTTTGTCAAAAATAAGTCTCAATAAAAAGCGATCGCTTGTTTAATTACTCTTATTGTGACGCGATAACTTTTCAATATATTATACTAATCTCAGTGTCTCAACTAGTAACTGTTGCTTCAAGATGCAAGATTACAACAGTTAAAGAAAACGGGGAAAATATATCATCAATTATGCAACCATCACCACTACAACCAAGACTCAAAGCTAACGCGCCGATTAATCCTGGGGCTAAGGGAGAATGGAATTATCGAGAAAACCCTGCTTTTTACGCAGAATTAGCCGATAGCTTGGAATTAGATATAGGGATAGAAACTAGAGACGAGATAGTTAGTCATATTCCCGATATGTGGGCGCGCCCTTTGTTAGTAGAAATGGTGTTAAGTAATACAGAACATCCCCTACACCAGAAAATAAAAGCCCAATGGCGGGGTATGTTAAGCGCGATCGCCCTAGGGGAAGTATATCGGTTGAAATTAGCCGCGGTTAAAGTAGATTTAAACACACCAGAGGATCGTTTTTTAGGGGCGTTGCGATCGCTGATTCCTGATCGCCAGAAAACTGTGTATCAAACTCCTAGTAATCCTTGGACAGAAATTTATGTCTTTACTTGGGAAAGCAACCCCGTGGGCATGACTTCCCCCCTTACCTTAGTTTGTCCGAGTGAAGAGGGAGATTGGCAAGGATTACCTTGGTATCAAGACCAACAACTCAAATCACCCCTACCCTGGTATCTAGAAGATGGGAGTATTTCTCCCCTAACCTGTGATGAATTGACTAATGATGATAAAATCCAACTTAAACTGTGGTTGGGGCACTTATACGCAGAATTAACCCTTAATAACGTCTATAGTGCTAGATTAAGGGAACTAATCCTCGAATTTCAACAAGAATTAACTCAAAATCTGACTAGCAATATTACCAACCCTCAGCGACGTCACTGTAATAATCAACAATACTTTCAAATACCTTTGCTACTAGGTGATATCGCCACTCTCAACAACCCCATTGGGGCTAAACCTGCTGTTTTAGAAGAATCTAGTCTATTGTTAACTCAAACTAATTCAGGACAAATATTGTTTATCCCTAAAGACTGGGAAGATTTATGTAGAGTTTGGCGTCAAAATAAAAGGGATATCTGGGTATATGATAGCAGTCTAGCTGCTTTTAATCTAACAGAATTTAAAAATAACTATGGCGGTGATTATCTCACCTATGATGATATCTTCTTACCAGAATTTTACTTCCTGAAAGGTTCTGATAGTTTCTTACCTGGAGCAATCTTACCACAAGGGGCTACTACTATTACCTATCGAGATAAAAATAGAGATATTGCCATTACCCCTCTATTACCCCTAAATCCCAAAATCCTAGACTACTTTACTCCTGAAACTCTTAAGGAAATTATCGAAATCAGACCACAAAATCGTCAAGATAATCGCTATGGGATAGTAATTACTCTCAAACTTAAACTCACAGGAGGAGAGTATAGTATTAGCAAAGACTATGAAATTAAACCCTCACAAGCTATCACTAGTATCCCCTTTTTAGAAATTTGGCCCAATTTTCGCGCCGAAGGATGGCAAGAGTATTACGCTTTTTACTTTGACGATCGCACCGAAGCCCAAAAACAACAAGAACCCATTTTCACAGTTAACTTTAATCATATCAGTCAAATTCACGCTCCCGAAGGACAAAACTTTCAAATTACCCGTCTTAACCAGTTTCCTAGTTATATACTCTGTCAAGACAGTAACTCCACCACTACCCTAGGGTTAATCTTCTTACAAACACCCCCTCGGGTTGGTAACCTCAATCCTAACGAAACTTGGCAAATTGGTATAGATTTTGGGACGTCTTTTACTAACGTTTACTATAATCCTAGTCAAACTCCCGAGAAACTCTCTTTTTCCCCAATACATCTCCAGGTTACCGCCATTCCTAGTGGACGTTTAGCTATACTATATAAATACTTTATGTCAGGGGCTTTAGAAAAGTTCCCCCTTTCTACAGTATTAACCACTCTTGGGGCTACGGGAATAGACAAGACCATTTTTGATGGACGTGTTTATATTCCCCAAAACCTCAACCAGTTTAACCCTACAGAAAATTATCTCAAAACTGACTTAAAATGGTCTCTACCTAATTTAGCTTATAATAAACTTTTTCTCAAACATCTTGCTTTACTAATTACCGCCGAAGCTGCGAGTCAACAAGTAAAAAAAATAGAATGGGCTGTTTCTTATCCCTCTGCTTTTTCTTTAGATGATAAGAATACTTACTATACCACCTGGACAAAAATTGTTCAAGAATTAAATATTACTACGGGAATGGAACATAAATGGCGGGGTAACCTTAATCAACATTTTCGCACAGAAGCTTTAGCTTTAGCTCAATATTTCGCTGATTATGAAGACCACGACTTATTATATACTACTTGCATTGATATGGGTGGTGGAACGTCAGATATTTCTATTTGGCAAAGTAATCATCTTATCCACCAATGTTCTATTCAATTAGCGGGTAGGGATTTATTCGCCCAATTTATGCGACAAAAAATTTCTTTTATTGAGGAACAATTTGACGTTAACCTTACTGAAGTGGCTAGTCAGATTCAACCTGAACCATTTTATGTCACCCTAGAAGCAGTATTACTCACCCGTGGTGAAGAATGGTTAAAAAATCATCGCCCTAATCTGATTAATAGTCGGGATTTAGACTACGTTATCCAATTAACTACTCTAGGAATTTCTGGTTTATATTACTATATCGGTAAAATTATCGCGGGTTTGTATCAGGAGGGAAAATATCTTAGACAAGAAAATACACCAGTTTATATCGGGGGAAATGGATCAAGAATCTTAAATTGGTTATCACCATCAGGAGAGTTTAACTCTTTTTGTGAAGCCCATCATTTATTTAGTAGAATGCTGCAAGGAGGATCTCAATTTAGCGATCGCCAAGAAAGTACTATTCTCAGTCAAAAGCCCAAAGATGAGGTAGCCTGTGGTCTAGTCTATACCAAAACTACCCGTTTAAGAGGTTTAAGCGAACCAGAAACAGATCAAGTTTTTGCCGCAGAAGCTTGTACAATCAATGGAGAACAACTATCAGACTCTTCTCGACTTATCCTACCTCCGACAATAGATAGTTTTGTTATCGACGATATTAGCAACCTGAAAGACTTTGTTGACAAATATCATCAAGCTTTAGTAGATTTAAACCTCAAAGGTATCAAACCTATCCCCGATTATCACAGCAAACAAGCACAAATTTGGCGTCAAGTTAAAAGAAGAGTTGATAACGCTTTAATTCAAATGACTGGTAAAAGTCAAAAAATTCGCCCCCAACCTACTTTTATCTTAGGATTAAAAGAATTACTCAAAACACTTAATACTGGAGATAATCAAACTCCTGATGACGAAGATTAAAAGGTTAATATGTGGTTAACAGCTTTTCTCTTAGGTATATTATGCGGAATTCTCCTCGGTGGTTTAGGAGTTTTCCTCTTACTCTATCTGCAACAAAATAAGCCAAAAACTCAGAAAAAAACCGCTGAGACTCCCCAAGACTACGAATATCTCGCTACCCTAGCCGAAATTAAACACCTTCTCTCTCGAATACCCCAAAATTACCTTGACAAATCTACTTATCAACAAACACAAGAAAAACTCTCTCGTCAACTTCAACAACTTCGAGAAGAGTTACAAACCTCCCCACGTCGAGAATTTACACAATTACCAACTATACCTACTCCTCAACCTCCATCTTATCCTCAACAACCTTCTCAAAATTATTCCCTCAGAGAATGTATCCAGATTTATAACCAAAAACCAACACAACTGTTAGAATGTGTTATTAATTATGCTGAAGTAGTGGAACTTGATGAGAGACAAGCTAGTAGAAGAAGGGCTATTGATTCTACTACTATTATTCTAGATATTTGTTATGGTGGTCATTTTTGGGTTGTCCAAATAGATGAGAGTAATAACTATTATCTTTTCCCCAACAATCATCAAATTAACTTTTCTCAAGCTTTTACAGCTAAAGCCCTGTTTAACGGTTATTTAGAAGATGATAAAAGTACTTTTACTGTGATTAATCCCGCTTTAGTTACACCAATTAACGATAAACAATGGCAACTGCTTAAAAAAGGTGATTTACAACTAGTTAATCATGTTTAAATCAACTCTAGTAATTATTATAATCTCTATTTTGGGAGTAACCAAATTAAACGCGGAAACTATTCCTAGTTTAAGTATCCAGGAAATAAAACAAGAAGTCAATAACTTTGAAACTGATTTACTCAATAACTATCAATCATATCAAGAAGCTTATCACCAGATTTATGCTCTTAGTCAAGAATATCAAGCTATCCAAGGTGAATTCTCTCATCAATTCCAAGACATCAATACAGAAATTAACCTAACTTTTACTAAAATACTAGAAATTCTCCAGGAGATTAACTCTCGCAATCAAACTAAAATTGAACTAATAGAAACAAATTTACAAGCTAGAGGTTATGATGCTGATTTAGATAACTTTAATCTAGCACCTCTAAGAAATGCTACTCAAAAGTTTTTATTAACCCAAGAAATCTCTAAGTTATCTAGTCATTTAGATGTTTTAGTTCATCGTCTCGATGGTTTACCCTTAAATACCGAAACTATAATTAATCAAGAAAAGCAAATTGATTCCATGTCAGATTTTTTAAATCTCTTGGCGATTTTATTATTAGTCATCTCAATTATGTTGATGATTTTTGTGATTAGTAATGTTTTTAATAAAACTAAAGAAAGTAGATTAATTAGATTAGAAAGAAAAGTTAATAAAACAATTGATTCAATTAGATATCTTAATCAACAACTAGAAACTCACGAATTAACCTTAAAAAAAGTTCTTCAAGATATTAAAGATTTTGTCACAGAAGCTAATAATTATCTAGATAAATTTGACCAAAATATAGAAGACAAATATTTAAATAAAGAAGCTTATCAAGAAGAAATAACTAGGCTAGAAACATTAATTTCAGAATTGTCAGCAACTAGAAATAATCATTTAAATCCTTTAATTAACGAAGAAATAGAGTTAAATGAAGATATTTATTTAGCTCAATATTTAGCTATATATAATCAAAATCCTCACCTATTATGGCAATGTCCAGAGTTAACTTTTTATGAGGTAAGAGAAGCCCAAGAAAGCGAAAATTTACGTTTAAAAACTAGTAAAAAAGAAATTATTTTAGAACAACCTTTAACTGGAGCAGGTATTTTTTGGTTAATTAAATTTCCCCAACTAGACGAGTTATATTTATTTCCCAAAGAATTAGAAATCAGTGAGGCTAAAAGTGATGCAATTATTGCTTTATTTAATGGCTATCAAAAAAGTAATAGTAATTATTTTCGCTTAATTAAACCTGCAATTGTTACAAGTATTAATCAGAAAACATGGTGTTTACTTACTAAAGGAGAAATAGAAGAGAGAATTTAGAATGGGCGAATGATTTTTTCAGTATTTATACTTAGAGTGCGAGCATCTTGCTCGCTTGTACAAAAAAAGAACTTTTCCTCAACCAAAGTTAGCCTAAAATACTGGTGCAAGATCTGAATATAAAGGAATAGGAAATAGGCAAGAATTGGTATAGTATATAGTAATAAAATCTTAAATTTATGCTG
Organism: Gloeocapsa sp. DLM2.Bin57; assembly: GCA_007693955.1. Lineage (NCBI taxonomy): Bacteria > Bacillati > Cyanobacteriota > Cyanophyceae > Chroococcidiopsidales > Chroococcidiopsidaceae > Gloeocapsa > Gloeocapsa sp. DLM2.Bin57. Next base: position 16,192 of record RECR01000039.1, on the reverse strand, counting down.
CAACAAACTTTAGAATGGTTACAAAATCTTGGTTTTTGGGCGCCAATTATTTTTATCTTGATTTATATTATTGCTACAGTTTTCCTAATTTCTGGGGCAATTTTAACCCTAGGGGCTGGGGCGATTTTTGGATTACTTGAAGGTTTAATCTATGTTTCTCTAGCTTCTACATTAGGAGCAGCGATCGCTTTCTTAATTGGACGTTATTTAGCGAGGGGATGGGTAAGTAAACAAATCGATCAAAAACCCAAATTTAAAGCTATTGATAGCGCTGTAGCCCAACAGGGGTGGAAAATAGTCGGTTTAACGCGACTTTCTCCTCTTTTTCCCTTTGTTTTCTTAAATTATGCCTTTAGCATTACTAAAGTTTCTTTGAGAGATTATGTGTTAGCCTCTTGGTTAGGCATGTTACCAGGAACGGTAATGTATGTTTATATAGGTTCTCTAGCCAAAGATTTAGCTAGTTTAGGCACAACAACCGCTGAAACTGACAATTTAGTCTGGATTCTACGTATAATTGGCTTTATTGCTACGGTTGCGGTGACTATATACATTACCCGTATCGCTAAACAAGCTTTAGATAGTCAAATCGATCAAGTTGAATAAATACTTCCCCTATTTTTAAGACAAGAAATTAGCTAGGTTAATTTTCTCAAAAGCTTGCTCTGTAACTGGGTTATGAATTTCGTAAAATTCCTTACTTAAATCTCTAGCTTGTTGATAACTATCGATATCTCCTTGCTCAAAATAGAGTTTAGCGGCGCGTCGTAAATCATCTACACCTTGTCTTCTATCTCCTAATTCAGCGCTGAGGATACCACGTTGATGATGAGCACCCGCATGATCTCGATTTATTTCTATAGCTTTGCTATAATCGGCGATCGCTCCTTGTTTGTCTCCGAGATGTTGATGACTTAAACCACGACGATAGTAGAAATCTGCGTGATCAGGATTATTGCGAATTCCTTGAGAGAGATTTTCAATCTGTTGTAACTCTGCGACTATTTTAGCGACTTGATTGTGTTCATGTTCTAAGTTTTGCAGTGATTCTCGTAAATTTTGCTCTTTAAGGGTTAAATCTGCTTGGAGTTGTTGACGGTTATCACCAGAAATACGCTCAAGGTCTTTTATTTGCAAGCCAATGTTAGCATTAAGGTTCTCTAAATTGCCGTTAAGAGTTGCTTCAGTAGTTGTCAAGGAATGTTGGAGAGTAGCGACGTCTTGCTGGTGACTGCTTAACATCTCATTTAACAGACGTTTACGATTTAAGAGATTTAGGGTTACCGAAACAGAAAGGGGAACGGTAGCATAAAATATAGGTTGTCCTACTATAGTAGCGATCGCTCCTCCGATGGAAACTGCAGCACTACCAATCTCAGCAAAATCTAGCCAATGTTTTTGTTCTGACATAATCTTATCCTAACTAAGTAAAGTATGGTCAAGTTGTAAAACAGGAATCATGAATTTAGCTTCATCTGGGGTGAGATGAGCTTTGGTGTTGTTTTCCAGGAGTTTATAGATGGTGTCGTCGTGGCGATCGTATTGATAAGCCCGTACGATAGTACGATACCAAATCAACATATTATCCCGTAGATAATCCATCTCATTGAGTAACATTGCTCCTGCTGAACAACGTAAGATATCAATCATGTCACGGCGACAGATTCCTGTGATATCTCTCCCGTTGAGTTTAAACAACTCGGGGTTTATTTCCTGTTTTTGTTTTTCGACTTTATCGATAATTTTGGGTTCAGCATCACGGACTTTCTCATAAGTGCTAATCCGTTTTTCTACAGATGCTAAATAATCTTCGATAAACTGTAATTCTGAGTCTGTAGCGTAACGTCCATCTGTTTCTACACTCAAACGAGCTAATGACTTATACATTGATTATACCTCTTCGCTTTTAACTAGATATTCTTCTACTTTTCCTTTGGTTTCTTTGAGTTGAGTAATCATGGAACGAGTAATTAATTTTCCTGCTTCTACTAAAACCGCACCAGAAATAGGGTGTAAAATATCTTCTTGAGCGCGACGACCAATTAAAGACTCGATATCGTCGATCTCACTCAGATACATCCCTGCGGGAATTTCTACCACTACTCCCTCACCGATTACTCGCGCTTGACAAGCTAGACGAGAATTAGTCCGACAGGTAGTAATCACTTCTAGGGTGCGTTTTTCTCTTTTATTCAAGGGTGTTAGACTCTCTTCCCCCTCTGTTACATAAACATGGCAAGTGGAACACATTCCCCTTGCACCGCATTCTTGTAAGACATTGAGATCTTTTTTTAAGAGTACTGAGAGCAGATTTTCGTTAGTATTGATAATGACTTCTTCGTTAAGGGGTTCGACTTTAACTATTTTGCCCATGATTTTCTCAATTTATTTAGGTAGCTTGATTGACACAGAGACGTTCCATAATCGTCTGATGATCTTGTCCTTCGGTTAACCACGCTTGAGCTTTTTCTACTCGATCTGGTATTCCCAAGACAAAGTAATTAGATTCTTCTCCCATAGACTCACAAGCGGTTTGTACACAACCTAATTCTTTCCCACTTACCTGAGTAAAAAAGGCGCTTAATAATCCTGCTTCAGCAAAACACATGGGTTTATTACTAGGGGTAGCAGCTTGAGCAAAGGGAGAATGGGTAGTTGTAATAACTAGATATCCCTGTTGGTAATAACTCAAGTCGATATCCATCACTCCCCAACCGTAGGTTTTCCAACATTGTTTGATACACTCGCTAAACTCTACCATTTCCATCTCAGCGATAGATTTACCATAGTATTGTTTAATTTCTTCAGCGAAGCGTCGATAGAAGTTTTTACCCCACCAACGACCACAGTTATATAATACTACCCCTGATGCTTGACCTGTTTCTTGCTCTAAAGCTATGTACATTGCTTCTAGTAAGAGCTTAGGAAAGGCGATTAGTCTTGCTCCTGCTCGGTTTTCGATTAACCCGATTTCATAATCTCCTGATACATAAGCATCATAAGCAAAGTAGTTACCAGGTAGGGGTTTTTGAGCTTGTAATAGGTTGCTAACGTCAATCATGGTTTTTGGTTACCTCATGCTACTTCTGTTTCATTTGCGCGTAACATTGTTTGCTCTACTTGCACTATAAAAGGTTGCCAGATTTGCCATTGTTGCTCTGGTAAAAGGTTTTTTAACTCCGAATAAAGCAATTTATACACTTGTTCATCTAAAGAAACGCGATTATGCGCTTGTCTGACTGGTGTAATCCATTCCAAGATTCTGCGTTGGATAAATTCATTACTGTTGAGTAACATTCCCATGGCTACGTAGCGGACAATCTTTGCCCAATGTACAATTAATTCTGGTAGTTGTTGTACTTCTGTGGGATCGAGTTCTTTTTCTAACTGATTGGCGATCGCTTGAAAAATGTCTATTTCGCGATTGCGCAATTCTTTATATATTGCTAGTCTTTCTTTGAGTGATTCAACATTCTGACGGAGTTTGTCTATTTCCTCTGACTTTAAATAATGTTCTTCTGCGTCGTAGAGTAGTTCTCTTAATTCTGCGTACATAGTCAAATCCTCTAAAATAGGTCTGATAGGTCATCAAGATTTAATTGTGAATGCTTAGTTTCCAGGCTTGGTGTTGTTGGTGTAGGCATTTTTGCTACTTGGGGTTTTCCTTCCCAACTCAGGTAAGCAAAGAAATCCTTGACGGTTTGCGTAATCAATGTTTCTTCTTTTACTGTTGTTATGGTTGGTATCAACTCTGCTGGTTTTCCTTCCCAGTTATGTTGTTGGAAAAACTCGCCTACTTTTAAGCAGAGAGGGAGAGGTTGTTTAACTATTTCTGGTTGTTTGGCAACTAGTTTTCTTCCTTCCCAATTACAATCATTAAAAAATGCTTCAACACTTTTGCACTGCAATAAAGTTGCTAGACTCATTGCAATATTTCTCCGTCTAATAGTCTTTTTTCGATATCTTTAGTGGTTGCGCCTTCGTTTTGCCAAAATGTAGCCGCATCGATACGGTCTTGTTTTCCTAATAAGAATTTACAGTAGGTTTCTCCCATGGCATAACATTGAATCTCGATACAATTTAGGTCTTTTTTCACCAAGTTACTAAAGAACCCTGCTAATAAACCTGCATAAATATGACATACTGGCTTACCTACGTCTCCTAGGGTTCTCGCTACTGCTGAATCAAAGATATTTACGAACATAAACCCGTTTTTTTGTTCGCTTAAATCTACTTCCCAATTACCCCAACCTTGGGTTGTAAATGGCCACCACCAACCCTCTAAAACGTAGAGTAAATTCATGTGGTCTAGGTTATAGTTATATTCTTTACTAAACCAATTTTGGAAAAATAGGGCGTCTCTTGTTCCCCATTCTTTACCAATATTGTACATCACTACTGATGCTGCTGCTCCTACTTCTTCTTCTAATCCTTCAATCAAGCCAATGATAAAATCTTCACTGACTAGTATGTTTCTTTCTTTGTTCCAATCTGTGATACTCCCATTATTAGTATCAAAATGAAAAAAATCTTCAAAACTATAGTGAGCATGTCTTTGGGGATGTTTTTGACGCCAAAAATGCTCGGATTCTTTATTGATTTTGGGGGAATTTTGAATAAAAACCATTTGTGACTATCTCATCTAAAGTAGTTATCGACGTTGGTTATTTAAGTATAGATTACTATGCTTAAATATCTGTTTATCTTCTTTTCTTATTCTGACTTACTTAACTAGAAAATTTCAATTTAAATTGACATTTTTTTACATTTACGTAAAGACTTGTTAAGACTTGAGTATAGTATTTACTAATTCAATATTTTTGCTTTTAATGACTTTAGCAAAATCTTGAATAATCAGAGAACAGGATTTAATAAATGCTCCTACCCATTCTTGAAAATATTGTAGCTGTAAAGTGGTTACAGGGGCATTAATATTGTCTGTAAAGGTTATTTTTCCTTGAGAATCTATCTGAAAATTATTTAACCATTCTCTAGGAGGTCGAGAAGAGTTTAAATACTTAGCGGTTAAGATATTTCCTAGGTAATGATTGCTACAATCTGCGACTTGATTAAAACTAGTTAAGAGTTGAGTTATGGTGACTTTTTGCTGAATTAAACTATCCACAGATGATTTCTGCACCATTCCCGCTGTCAACGGGTTAAAATAGCCAGGAAATTGGGTTTTAGGGGTAAAAATTGCTCCCTGTAATTGTATTCCTGTTAAATCTGCTTCATTTAAATACGCTCCACTTAAATTAGCTTTAATTAAGCTAACATTACTTAAAACTGCTTTAGTTAAAAAAGCTTCGGTTAAATTAGCGTTTTTTAAATCTGCATTAGCTAATAAGGCTTTAATCAGAGAAGCACTATGTAAAATAGCACCAGTTAGGTTAGCACCAATTAAATTGGTTTCATTGAGATAAGCGTTGCTCAAATCTGCATAACTCAAGTCAGCGTCTCTGAGATTAGCGTAGCTCAAGTCTGCTCCCTTGAGATTAGCTTGAGCTAGCTTGATTCCTTTTAATTGAGCACGTCTTAATCTGATGTTAGGAAATTGTCTATCTCCGAGACTGTAACGTTTTCGTATTTCTAGTTCGGCACTGTCTTTTAACATCAATATATTTTAAAATCCACTATCTATCTTTTAGAGTTCCCTAATTTTAAGTAAAGCTAACTAGATAGATATAAAGTTTTGTAAAGCTTTAGTGGTTATCTCAAATGGATTGAGAGAAAGCTAAAAATATAACAGAGGTACTCTTGCCTTGCGCGTAGCGCTATAGGAAAAATCTATCTTAATCGCGCCAGAGAACTCCCGTTATCATGAGCGCTTCATTTAGCCCGAGAGTGTCAATGCTGGAAAAGTTTTTGAGCTTTTTTGCCTAGGTTATAAATATAAGTAAAAAAGACAGGGACGACAACTAGGGTAAGGAGGGTAGAGGTGGTAAAACCACCGATAACAGCGATCGCCATGGGGCTACGTACAGCACCATCTGCGCCTAATTCTAAAGCAATAGGAATCATGCCGGCGATGGTAGAGATAGAGGTCATCAGAATTGGTCGTAAACGGGATACTCCTGCGTTGATAATTGCTTGAGAGAGGGGTTTTCCTTCAGAAAGTGCAGCGAGGATAAAATCTACTAGCAGAATGGCGTTTTTAGTGACTAAACCCATTAATAAGACTATCCCAATTAAGGCGAAGAGTCCTAATTCTTTTTGCATAACCAATAAAGCTAGTAAAGATCCACCTACGGAAAGGGGTAAAGCAGTGAGAATAGCCAGGGGATAGAGGAAGTTGTTATAGAGTAAAACGAGAATGGCGTAGATAGATAAAACAGCTAAACCCAGGGCGCTAGCAAAACCTGTAAAGATATCCTGCATGATTTTAGCGTCTCCTGCTGGTTCTTCTGTAACTCCTGGGGGGAGGGGATTAAAAGCAGGGAGATTGCGAATTTTAGCCATAGCTTCTCCGAGGGAGAGGTCTTGGAGGTTAGCTTCTAGGGTAACTTGACGATAACGATTAAAACGGTTGATAGTAGCAGGTCCACTGCCAAGACGAATATCTGCTACTGCGTTAAGGGGTACTAGAGTACCGCGACTACTAGGGAGACTCAGATTTCTAATGGTTTCTAGGTCATCGTGATAATCTGGGTCTATTTTAACGCGTATGGGAATTTGGCGATCGCTGAGATTAAATTTAGCGAGGTTAGCTTCATTATCTCCTAAGAGGGCTAAAGAAGCGGTTCGGGCGATCGCTTGTACTGACACTCCTAAATCAGCTGCGCGTTGAAAGTTAGGTTGAATGATTATTTCTGGTTTGACTAAACTAGCGCTTGAAACTAGTTCTACTATCCCTGGTATTTGGCTTATTTCTTGTTCGAGTTGGGCTGCTGTTGCGGTTAAAAGGGTGGGGTTTTCGCTTTTGAGGATGATGGAGAGGTCTTTACTGTTGCCTGCTCCTCCTAGGGCGCGAAAGCTGCTTCTTGCTCCTGGTATCAAGCTCAATTCTCCTCTCAGTCTCTGTTGAAATTCTAGTTGAGAGATGTTGCGCTCTCTTTTAGGGACTAGATTGACATAAATTGTGCTAGAATTTCCTTGACTTTCGCTGCCAATTGTGCTAAGAGTACTAACAACTTCTGGTTGTTCTTGTAATAAGTTGCTAACTTGGGCTGTAAGGGCTTCGGTTTGACTAAGTTGTGCACCAGGGGGTAATTCTAGGCTAAGGATACTCAAGGAGTTGTCGCTACTGTCGATTAAACCTTTGGGGATGTAGGGAACGAGTTGCAGACTAGCGATAAAAAAGGCGATCGCTATGATTAGGGTAGTTAAACGGTGACGTAATGCCCAGGAAAGTATATTACGATATGGTCGGAAAGTTTGATTAGTTGCTGAAGAATAAGGTTTATTTTTTAAGAGGTATGCGCTCAACATCGGTGTCATAGTTGTGGCTACTAGGGTAGAAAACATGGTTGAGACAGCGACGGTGACTCCAAAGGGTTTAAAGAATTGACCGGGAATACCTCCCATAAAAGCTACGGGGAGAAAAACGGCGACAATGGTAGCGGTTGTAGCGACTACGGCTAAACCAATTTCTCTAGCACCATCTAAAGCTGCTTGATAGGGAGTTTTTCCCATTTGCAGATGTTGTTCGATATTTTCAATCATACAAATGGCGTCATCGACGAGGTTTCCTACTGCTAAAGCTAAGGCTAGTAAAGTCATACCATTGAGTGTATAATTAAGTGCTTGCATGACCAGAAAAGTAGGAACAATCGAGAGGGGTAATGCTAAAGCGGTAATTAAGGTGATGCGCCAATCTCTGAGAAATATTCCTACGGTGATAACTGTTAAGATACAACCGATAATTAATGAACCAATGGTACTTTGATAAGATGCTCGAATGGAGTTACCTAGGGTAAAAATCAGTTTAAAGTTAAGATCTTCTGGTAGGGTTGTTTCTAACTCGGCGATCGCTTTTTTAACTCCTTGTTCGACGGTAACTAAATTAGTTCCTGTACTACGTCTAACAGAAAAGCCAATAACTGGTTGATTATTTAAAAAGGCTGATTGACGGATTTCGGCGAAACCATCGGTAACGTTACCAAGATTACCTAGGGCTACGGTATCACCATTGGGTAGGATAATGGGATAATTACCTAATTCTTCTACTGTTTCTGCACTACCGAGGGTGCGGACGTTTTGTTCTCCTGTACCTATTTGAGTGCGTCCACCTGCTAGATTAATGTTAACGTTGCGGATTTGATCGTTAACTTCTGTAGCGGTAATTTGATAAGCTTGAAGACGATCTGGTGCTAAATCTACTCTAATTTCGCGATCGACTCCACCAATACGATCAATAGCTGCTACTCCTTCGACATTGAGTAATTCGCGAATAATTCTATTATCGACAAAATCGCTTAATTCTTCTACGGAGAGTTTGTCTGAGGCTACCGCATAGGTTAAAATTGCTCCTCCACTAAACTCTAAACGTCTGACAATGGGTTCATTAATATCTAGGGGTAATTCTTGACGAATTTGGGCGATGGAGTTTCTAACGTCGTTAGTAGCTTGATTAGTATCTGTACCTAGAAGAAAATTAATCACGGTAGTAGAGCTACCATCGTTAACGGTAGAGATAATCTGGTCGATATTACCTAATCCGGCTACCGCGTCTTCAATTTTTTTGGTGACTTGGGTTTCTAATTCTGAGGGGCTAGCACCTCTTTGGCTGACGGTGACTGTTACTATGGGTATATCAATATTAGGACTACTATCGATACCTAAACCCAAAAAAGAAGAGATGCCCACAATCGAAAGGATTATAAACAGTAAGATTGTGGGTATGGGGTTTTTAATTGACCAAGTGGAGAGGTGGAAAGACATAATTTTATAAGACTCTGACGCGATCGCCTTCTCTGATGTACGCTGCTCCTTCAAGTACAACTATATCTTTTGTACTTAAACCATTTCTGATTTCTATTTTGGCTTGGGGGAGAATCTCGCCGATTTCTACCTGTTTAGGGGTAACTCTTTCATTGTCGAGAATATAGACAATACCTGTGCCATCGTTTTGGGGTAAAACTGCTCCAAGGGGAATAGTTAAGACACTGACTGTATCGGTAATAATTCCTCCTCTAACAAACATTCCTGGTTTTAGAGGGGTTTCTGGGGGTAGATCTACTTCTACTATGGCTAAACGGGTATTTTCATCGATGAGGGGGTTAATTTGTCTCACCCTACCGAGGATATTTTCATTACTACCTAGTAGTCCGTCAAGTTTAACGGTTTGTCCTGGTTTTATTTCTCTAATCAGGGTTTCGGGTACTTTAAGTTGAACTTGCAGACTTCCATCTTGGATGATTTGAAATAACTGTACATTAGTAGTACTTAAGTCCCCGATTCTGGCGTTTCTTTGGGCTATTTTGCCTCTAACTGGTGCTAAAACTTCTGTTTGGTTTAATTGGGTTTGGACGAGGTTTAATTGTGCTTCTGCTTGTTGTAATTGTGCTTGAGCCTGTAAAATAACTTCCCGACGTGCTCCTTGTTCTAATTCTGCTAGTCTAGCTTGGTTTTCTTTCAGGGTAGCTTGGGCTTGTTCTAAACTGGAACGTTTACTATTAGCTTCGTTGAGGATTTCTTCGAGTTGATCTTGAGAAATTGCTCCTTCTGCGGCTAATTGGCGATTACGTTGTACTCTTGTATCAGCTAGTATTAAATCTGATTCTGCTTTAGCTAAAGCTGCTTGGGCGCTATTGACGTTTTGTTGGGCTCTGGTTAACTCTTCTTGACGTGTTCCTGCTACAAGCTCAGCCAATCGCGCTTTTGCTTGACTAACTGAGGCTTGTTTTTCTAATAGTTGTGCTTGCAGTAAACTACTATCTAGACGCGCTAAGATTTGTCCTGATTCTACCCATTCTCCTTCATCAACGAGAATTTCGGTGATTTGTAACCCTGTTGTTTGACTAGATACGGGAATCAGTTCAGTAGCTGTTACTGTTCCTGTGGCTTGTAGAGTCCGTAAAATTTCTGTTGTTTCTACTTGAGTTGTGGTTACGGTTTGAAAGGGTTGGGTTAATTCTAGGGGAGTTTCAGCGCTAATTTGGGTTTCTGAGGATAATAAGGTTGTTGCTCCCCAGGAGATAATTACGCCTAAACCGATACCTAATAATAGCCATCCTTGTTTAACTGAATTATTATTGCTAGTCTTTGAGGGGGAATTATAAAGCTCTGGTTGTTCTTCTTTTGCTGGTTGCACCACAGTCTCTCTCTTTTTTATTAAGTTTTGTAACTATTATAGCAAGAGGGGAATGAGTTCGGAGTTAGGGGAGATGGGGGAGTGTGGGGAGTGTGATATATAGGAATAATAACACCATTCAACCGTTCTACCTAAACTATAACCCCGAACCCGCGTTAATGTTAGGATAAATGAAAATACTCAATCCTTCGTACAGAAAATAACTATGTCCCTAGATTTGGTAGCACTTCAGAGCTTTCTGGACAATACCTCTTTTCTCGTTCTACTTGTGTCAATGTTGGTTTATTGGGTTGGCGCAAGTTTACCTGGTGTGAGTTGGCTAAATAACCTGGGTACGGTGTTAGTGGCGATCGCTAATCTCTGTATAGCAGCTTTACTGGGCGCCCGTTGGTTAGATGGGGGTTATTTCCCCTTAAGCAATCTCTATGAGTCTCTCTTCTTTTTGGCTTGGGGTGTAACTTTAATACATCTATTAACGGAACAATGGGCTAAATTACGTTTGGTGGGAGTGTTTACCACTCCAGTAGCTATGGGTATAACGGCTTTTGCTGCTTTGTCTTTACCTCCTGAAATGCAGCAGTCTAGTCCTCTTGTACCAGCTTTGAAGTCTAATTGGTTAATGATGCACGTCAGCGTGATGATGCTGAGTTATGCAACTTTGATGGTTGGTTCGGTAGTGGCGATCGCTTTTCTAATCGTTACGCGTGGACAAGCTATAGAATTGCGAGGAAGTTCAGTGGGTACAGGTAGTTATCGTCGTCAAGTTACTGTGAGAGAAACCCCTACTTTTGCTCTTGCTAATAGCAATAATAATTCTGCTGGTGTACAAACTCTGGCTACTCCTACTACAACCACTACTTTATTACTTTCTCCTGAAAAACTCAGTTTAGCTGATACTTTGGATAATATTAGTTATCGAGTCATTGGTTTGGGTTTCCCGTTATTAACCATTGGGATTATCTCTGGTGGTGTCTGGGCTAATGAAGCTTGGGGATCTTATTGGAGTTGGGATCCTAAAGAAACTTGGGCTTTAATCACTTGGCTGGTATTTGCTGCTTATCTCCACGCGAGAATTACAAAAGGTTGGCAAGGGCGCAAACCCGCTCTGTTAGCTGCTGCTGGCTTTGTGGTGGTTTGGGTTTGCTATCTAGGTGTTAATCTTTTGGGTAAGGGATTACATTCCTATGGTTGGTTTTTCTGATGAATTCTGTTCCCTGGACTCCCCTACACGCTAAAGTTCACCAAAATTTACGTCAAGGTCAATTATTACCCCGAGGTGCGAAGATTTTAGTGGCGGTATCGGGAGGACAGGATTCGGTTTGTTTACTTAAACTGTTGGTTGATTTACAATCTCATTGGCATTGGTTAGTAGCGATCGCCCATTGTGATCACCGTTGGTCTTCGGATCTGGGTATGTCGGATCACGTGGAACAACTCGCTACTACTTTTGCTTTACCTTTTTATTTAAAAACTGCTGTTGTAGATTTACCCGAAAAGGAAGCCCCCGCTAGGGCTTGGCGTTATCAAGCTTTGGCTGAAATCGCAGTTAATGAGGGTTATACTCATGTAGTTACAGGTCACACTCAAAGCGATCGCGCCGAAACGATTCTCTATAATTTAATCAGGGGTGCGGGAACAACGGGACTTGCTTCTCTGAGTTGGTCTCGTCTTCTGACTGGTAATGTTAATTTGGTGCGTCCTCTTTTAAATGTAGGGAGACAAGAAACTTACCAGTTTTGCGTAGAATTTCAACTTCCTATTTGGGAGGATACGGTTAATCAAGATTTAAAATTTACGCGTAATCGCATTCGTCAACAATTAATACCCTACCTGCAAAATGATTTTAATCCTCAAGTAGAAACCCATTTAGCCCAAACCGCGGAATTGTTGAAAACGGAGACTGAATATCTCGGTAAAATTACTGAGCAAGTTCTCCAAGAAGTTTTTGTTCCTAATCAGCGGGCTTTAAACCGTTTACTCTTAAGAAGGAATCATTTAGCGATACAACGTCGGGTTATCCAAGAGTTTCTCCGACAAGTTCTCCCCAAATCACCTAATTTTGCTCAAATAGCAGCGGTGGTCAGTTTAATTGATGCGCCCAATCGCAGTAGAACTTCTTCTTTTCCTGGGGGTAATTACTTAGAGGTCAACCATGAGTTAATTGTGGTGAGATTTCAGGAAAAACTAGATCTTCGGTTTGACAGATAAAAGTGATAAACTGATCCACTAATTTAGCGTTACGCCACCCCTTGATTGTTTCTTCAACGAGTATTTCTAAGGCTTGTTTTGAGCTGAAAGCTTGTTTGTATGGTCTTTCAGTCGTTAAAGCATGATAAATATCTGCTATCTGAAAAACTTGTGCTAACCAGGGTATATCACTTCCTGCTAAACCATCGGGGTAACCGCTACCATCCCAACGTTCGTGGTGATGACGAATAATCGGGAGTATATCTAAACGATTTTGTAGGGGTTGACAGATTTTTCCGCCAACTAAAACGTGTTGATTGACTATTTCTCTCTCTGACTCGGTTAATTCTCCTTTTTTGAGCATAATTGATTCTGGTACAACTACAGTACCAATATCGTGTAGATAAGCAGCGTAAATCAGACTTTGGATTTGTTTAGAGTTTAGTTGTAGATACTTACCAAATTCTTGGGCTAATACTGCTAATTTTCCTACTGAGGAGGGAGTATCTTGTCGAGGATTTTCGACGATTCCTGCTAGACGGAAGAGTACTTCTTCGGTTTCATCTAGGTTTTGATTAAGGCGTTTTTGTTGAATCAGAGGCTTAACTCTACTGATTAATTCTAAACGATCTATGGGTTTAATTAACAAGTCATCCGCACCTGCTTCTAAAGATTGTACCCGACATTCTCTATCTCGACGCACTGTCATAAAGATTACAGGTATCAAGGTTGTCATCTCTGAATTTTTTAACTTTTGGCAAATTTCTAGGGGATTTTGTTTAGCTAAGGTTAATTCTAACAGAATTAAATCCGGGTTATGTTCTCCGACAAAACTGATAACTTCGGTATGTTGGTCACCTTCTATTACTTCGTAGCCTTCAAAATTCAGTATATCTACTAAATTCAGACGGCTAAAAGCGTTATCGTCGATGACGAGGATTTTTCCTTTATTATCGTTTAAATGTCTTGTCATGGAATAACCTTTTTTAAGAGAAATCGTGTTTTCTTGAGTTAAAGTGTTCATTATCTCGCTGATACTCCTTATGGGGGAAATATTGAGGTTTTTTGGGAGTAAATAAATTGTTTTGACGAAATTTTAAGCTATTTATTATATGTTTATATTTCAATAACCTAGATAATGGTTTGAGTTATTGAGTCTAGTATCGCTACTTTTTCTCGGTTTGCAATCAGTTATTTTACGGAATTATGCCATAACCAGCGTTTTTTCCAATGACTAGTAGGTTCAAGTTTACTACAATTTTGTTCAATAAGGCGACGTTTTTTTATATCTATAGCCAAATCTTGTAAGAGGGGATCTCGATAGGGTATAGCTGCGCGAGTTTGGAGATGTTCTTCTTCTTGTAGAGATAAAGGTGGAATTACCTGAGAGTCAAAACCAGCAACTGTTCCAGGGGATCTTCTTCCTACACCAGGAGTAGGACCTATAGATAACCCTGCTAATTGTAGCGCTGTTCTTACCGCTGCTGCACAAGAATAGGTGGCTAATCTTCCTTGGGGTGATAAATTCTTAGCTACTAAGTCTAGAAATTCTACTGTCCAAAGTTGGGGACATTTAGGGGGAGAGAAGGGATCTAAAAAGATAGCATCAGCGAGAAAACCCTGATTTTTTAATGATTTTATCGTCTGTCTAGCATCTCCTCTTAGTAATTTTGCGGTTAAAGTTTCTGTCTGATTATGATAGTTTTCGGCTAATTGACTGAGAGAAGATCTAACTTGGGGATTCCATAAAGACAATAAATTATCTTTGATTGCTTGTTGTGGTACTTCGGGATTGATTTCTAACGCGATTAATTCTATTTGACAAGTAGGATTAACTAACCAAATAGTTTCTAAGGCTGAAGCGCTATTATAACCTAAACCATAACAGATATCTAAAATGCGTATATGGTTATGTTTTTGTACTTTTTCTCTTATTTGACAAGGTTGGATAAATTTTTGTTCTGCTTCTTTTTTTGCTCCCTGGTGTGAGTGAAATAATTCCTGGTATTCTGGAGAGAAGAAGGTAAAGCTACCATCTGCGGTTAATTCTTTTCTAAGCATATAAAGGGTTCAGAGTTAAGAGTTCGGAGGAACGGTAGAACGGTTGAATGGTGTTAATATTCCTATATATCATACTCCAAAGTCTCCCCGTCTCCCCCTTCTCTGACAAGGGTAGGTTTTTTACAATGAGATTCTGGCGAAGGTGAGACAAGGAAGACAAGGAAGGAAAGTAGACTCTCGAAGTATATGTATTTAAATATTACCTTGAATCAAAAACACACTTTTTGAATTGTAGTATCTACCTTGTCCCCCATTCTTCGTTCCTTCCTTGTCTCGTCTTCACCGAAATGTTAAAAACCTACACCTGTGAGCCCCTTCTCCCCCTCTCTTCTAAGAGTGCCTCCCAATCTTGTTTATGGTTACAATTAAAGAGTATCTTAGGGTTAGTAACAGGAAGTTCTACTACTTCTTGGGTGAGTAACCATTTTTGTAATGATTTACCTCCTTGATTAATATATTGTTCCATCAGGGGTAAACTAGTACAACGATAAAAACCACATAAAACTTCCCATCCTTTGCTAGGATGTCTGGGAAGAAGGGCGATCGCACTTTGGGGAGTCTGGGATAATAAACTACTCCAATTGGCGATCGCTTCTGTTTCTAAACAAACTAAATCACAAGCTAATAATAACACCCATTCTGTGTTAACTTCTCTTAATCCTTGACTGAAAGCTACCATTGGTCCATTATGGGGGAATAATTCTTTAATTATTTGACAATTTGTTGGTACAATTGACTGATATTTTTCTAGCCAAGGGGTTACTATATATATCTCTGTGGCTAAATCTTGAATTCTCTCACAGATAATCCTTAGTAAAGGTTTGTTATCAAGTTTTAATAAAGCTTTATCTGTTCCCATACGAGAACTTTTACCCCCAGCTAAAATGATACAACTAAATATTTCTTTCATCATCATTATTATCATTATTAACCTTATTTTAGTTTATCAAAGGCGAAAACGTCAAAAGTTTTTAGCTGATAGTTATTATCAAATGCGTTTAGAACAATTGGCTTGTTTACCTTCTCCAGAACAAGGTATTGTTTTTTTAGGAGATAGTCTTACTCAGATGGGGGAATGGTCAGAATTTTTTCCTAATCTTCTTATCCAAAATCGCGGTATTGGAGGAGATACAACTACAGGTTTACTCAAGCGTCTCGATGTTATAACTAAAAATAATCCTAGTCAAATCTTTTTGATGATTGGTATCAATGATATTTGTTTAGAGAAAAAAAGTTCAGAGGAAATTCTCGCCAATTATCGAGCAATTCTTGAATATTTATCTACTTATTATCAAATTAAAGTTTATATTCAAAGTATTTTACCTGTTAATCAATTAGGAGTTAAACCTTTTCAACAAGTTAATCAACAAATAATATTTATCAATCAAGAATTAGCAAAATTAGCTCAAGAGTTTAATTATCACTATATTAATTTATTTAGTTATTTTGTTGATGCAAATAATCAATTAAATGAGCAATATACCTTAGATGGTATTCATTTAACAGGTAAAGGTTATTTATTATGGTTAAAAATTATCTATAGTTATATAATACGAGAGTAACTAATGTTTAAAAGGTTTTAGGTGGAACGGTTTTAAGTCAACAAACCTTGATAACTATAGCGCTACGCGCAGGCAAGAGGGAAGAAGTTAGGTCAGTCAACCTTGATAACTATAATTAATTACAAACATA